>JAYUSS010000100.1:0-4770 GCA_043755535.1 Candidatus Peregrinibacteria bacterium
GTTTTTCTTTCTACTTTCTTTTTTATTTATCCCCTCCTTTTGTAATCCATCTAATCGGTACTCCTTCAAACGAGAATGTCTGTCGCAGGTTATTGTCTAGGAATCGCAACTGCGTGACATCTACCTTTTTCGGGTTTTTTACGAACAGCACAAAGGTAGGAGGAGTTCCCTCGGCCTGCGTCAGGAATTTGCTTTTGTTCAATTGCTGTGCAGGGATCTTATGCATCACCGTTTCGTACCAGCGCAGCAGATCCTTTGTCGGAATGCTTCTATGAAGGTTCAGTTTGATCGTATCTATAGCAGGGAATAGCTTTGATAAGCCATCTCTGGTAGTTGCAGAACAAAAGAGAATCGGTGCAAAGCGGCAGAACCGGAAGGCTGCACGCACTTCCATTTCCTTTTCCTTCTTTTCCTCCGTACTCAAAAGGTCGGCTTTGTTGATAAGAATGATAATTCCTTTTCCTTCATCAACCGACATACTGGCGAGACGTTTGTCCTGCTTACTAATCACATCGTGCGCATCGAGTGTGAGCACTGTGATATCACTGTCTTGCACGGCCTGAATGCTTTTGATAGCACTGATGGTTTCCAAGTCTTCGTCCACCCTCGATTTGCGACGGAGTCCCGCTGTATCCACAAATAGATACTCTTTGTCTTTATGGTTGATGATAGAGTCCGATGAGTCGCGTGTAGTTCCCGGAATATCGGAGACGAGACGTGAACTGAGCGCACGCTGCGGCTCGCTCATGAGTGCATTGACGATCGAACTTTTTCCCACGTTCGGTTTCCCGACAATCGCGATTCGGGGAATATCTTTTTGTGTGCGCTCGGTTACGTCCTTTATAAAATGCAATCCGATCAAGGTATCTACAATCGATGTTTCCAATTCATCCGTTCCGATACGGTGCAGTGAACTGATCGGGATGATGTTTTCCGTAATCCCCAGCTTGTGGTAATCCGGCATGCGCACTTCCGCATCGTCAAAGTTGTCGCACTTGGTGGGGACTAAAATGACAGGCACATGTCGCTTCTTTCCTTTTCGTAGTAGATCAATCACTTCGTAATCGCTCGCCGTTAAATCGGTACGACCGTCGACGGTGAATAGGATCAAGTCTGCAGACTCGAGTGCGATACGTGATTGGGCCGATACGTCATCTTCAAAGTCCTTATCCGTGGATCCTCCACCGATTCCTCCGGTATCGAGCAGCAGATAATCGAGCTTTTCCGTTTCGACTTTATACACGACATGATCACGGGTAGTGCCCGCGATATCGCTCACGATCGCACGCTTTCGACCGACAATGCGGTTAAAAAGAGTGGACTTGCCTGTATTGGGTCGACCAACAATGGCGACGGTCGGGAGTTTGGCCATGGGGGCAGTGTAAAAGAAAACAGTCACGGGAGCTATCTTTTGGCACGGGGATGCCATTTGTCTGTTTCTGAGTTGTTTTGTACACTTCAAGCGATGACCCAGGTGTATAACCCATCATCGGTTGAGCTTAAATGGCAAAAAAAGTGGGCTGATGCAAAGCTCTATGAAATTGATTTTAATAGTATAAAACCGGAGGACAAGTATTACAGCATGGTGATGTTCCCGTATCCGAGTGGTGACAAGCTCCATGTGGGTCACTGGTATAACTTTGCCCCGGCGGACAGTTTTTCGCGCTACATGCGCATGAAAGGAAAGAAGGTGTTCACTCCTATGGGATTCGATGCATTCGGTCTCCCTGCCGAAAACTACGCAATCAAAACAGGTGTCCCTCCTGCAGAGTCCATCACAACAAATGTTCAGACGATGATTACACAGCTCAGCCGGATTGGAACAATGTATGACTGGAGCAAGACAGTGAATACGAGTACGCCGCAGTATTACCAATGGACGCAGTGGCTGTTCCTGCAGATGTTTAAGCACGGCTTGGCATACAAAAAGCAGGCAAGTGTGAACTGGTGTCCCAAGGATCAGACGGTGCTGGCGAACGAACAGGTGAAGGACGGTTGTTGTGAACGTTGTGGATCGGAAGTTACACAGAAGGCGTTGAACCAATGGTTCTGGCAGACGACGAAATATGCACAGAAACTTATCGATAATCTTGAGCATCTAGATTGGCCCGAGAAGACAAAGTTGATGCAGAAGAACTGGATTGGCAGGAGTGAGGGGTCGGAAGTGCATTTTGCGATCGATGGACATGATGATGTGTTGAAGATTTTCACCACGCGCGTTGATACGATCTTCGGTTGCACATTCGTCGTGCTGGCACCGGAGCATCCTCTAGTTGAAAAGATCACAACTGATGAACATAAGAAATCCATAGACGCATACATTCGCGAAGTAAAAAACAAGACGGAAATTCAACGTACGGATTTAAATAAGAGCAAAACAGGAGCTCCCACCGGTGCATTTGCCATTAACCCTGCTACCAATCAGAAAGTACCAATCTGGATTGCAGATTTCGTCCTTGCTCACTACGGATCTGGTGCAGTCTTTGCCGATGCACACGATGAGCGCGATTTCGAATTTGCGAAGCAGTATAAGATCCCTCTTAAAACAACGCTCAAGCCTGCAGACGGTTCAGATGACGCAGATATCCGCTCCCTCAAAACGTGCTTCTCCGGTGACGGAATTCTGTATGACTCCGGTGCTTTTTCCGAACTTGCGTCTGCAGAGGCCCGCAAGAAAATCACCGCATGGCTGGAAAGTGAATCCAAAGGACGCTTGGTTACCAACTATCGTCTGCGGGATTGGACTATTTCCCGCCAGCGTTACTGGGGCGCACCGATTCCAATAGTTTACGATCCGGAAGGAAATCCGCATCCCGTTCCCGAAGAACACTTGCCGTGGTTGCTCCCGACCGATGTTGAGTTCAAGCCGACAGGGGAGTCACCGCTGACGCATTCAAAAGAATTTATTGAGCGTACCGAAAAAATATTTGGTAAAGGATGGACACCCGAATTCGATACGATGGATACATTCGTCTGCTCCAGCTTCTATTATTTGAGGTATCTAGCTGCAGGAAACGAAAAACAAATAACGAATAACAAGACAACGCCACCAATCATCGACCCTCACATTGAACGTTCGTGGATGCCCGTTGATATGTATATCGGCGGTCCCGAGCACGCAACGATGCATCTTATCTACGCTCGATTCGTGATGATGGCACTCAAAGATATGGGATTTGTCTCACACGATGAACCATTTAAGCGCTTGGTGCACCAAGGTCTTATTACGAACCAAGGCGCCAAGATGAGTAAGAGTAAGGGAAACGTCGTCAGCCCCGATGGCTTCGTGGAACGTTATGGCAGCGATGTCTTTCGCATGTATCTGATGTTCATGGGTCCGTTTACAGATGGCGGAGATTGGAATGATACGGGTATCCGTGGAATTGATCGTTTCGTACAGAAGGTCTACAGAATTCTCAGTGGATCCTCTACGAAGGAAGAAAATCCGTCTGTCCTGCGTGCGATCCATGGCGCCATCAAGCGCGTGACGGAATCGTTGGAAAAGCTCCAGTTTAATACCGCCATCAGTGCGCTCATGGAATGCTTGAATACCATCGAAGCTGCAGGTGGATGTTCGAAAGAATCTGCGAAGACATTTGTGACACTTTTGGCACCGCTTGCTCCACATTTGGCCGAAGAGCTGTGGAGTGAGCTGGGTGGCGAAGCCGGATTTATTATTAATCAGAAGTGGCCTATTCATGACCCTGGCTTACTCGTGAGTGACACAATGACTATCGCAGTTCAGATTAACGGTAAGCTTCGTGGCACAGTGCAAGCAGCATCTTCTGCATCGAAAGAAGATATTATTGCTATGGCGAAACAAGAGGAGAACGTGAAAAAATATTTAGAAGGTGCAACGGTCAAGAAGGAGATTTATGTTGCGGGGAAGTTAGTGAGCTTTGTTGTGTAAATTGAATTAAGCATACGCTATAGCTTCAGTCGCAAAACGAAAGCTGCGAACATATTGCATAATTCGCTCAAAAGATTTCGCGCTATGTGTCAGGAGCGGGTAATGATGTGCTCCGTCAATGTTACTGACGATCACTCCTTTTCCATTTGGGGGTTCTGTGTACCATGCGTCGTTTGGTTGGGCGAAGATCTGTATTGGATTTTCATCATTATCAGGGTCCGTCAGATGTTGTCCCAAAGAAGGGGCGGTTTGAGCGAGGTACGTGAGTTCATTCATGTGCCTATAAGGAGATGCGTTCCAGTTATCAGTAAAACGTCGAATAAAATCTGCATGCTGCGTATGATTTGGCCCTAGATCGTACTGCAAAATTTGTTGCATGGTTCCCCCTGTATTTCTGCGGCGCTTGGAAGGAGGGCATACTAAAACAGTGGGAATACTGAAGCCTGATACTGCTTTCATTCCCTGATAGCATCCACGGGATTGGGCGATAATGCCGCTGATTCTTTGAGCTTGTATGTCGCTTCTTAATCGTTCGATAAAAGAGGCATCACGATCGGTCACGTTTTTGATGACGTCGGCTTTTAAAGCTTGAATGGAAACAGGCTCAGGCTCATAAAACTCGGTTTCGATAGAAGCTTCGGCTAAACACTGGCAAAGTGACTGGAAGTCCTCTTCGCTACTACAAATACCGGGAATGATAGCAAAGCGCTCTGAAGGGCTCATTGTTCTATACTACCCTATTTTTCAATGAAGGGTGACATGCACTCTTCTCCAACGCAAGATTGCGCTGAAGCCTCCTCCGCTTTCCAATGCAAGGTTGCGCTGAACAGGTCTAGACTGGGTGGATTGATACCAACACC
>JAYUSS010000101.1:0-15571 GCA_043755535.1 Candidatus Peregrinibacteria bacterium
GGCAAACGCAACGCCCTAGGCAAGCCAATGGCCTCTTTTTGGCATTGCAAAAGCTGTCAAGTCGTTTTGAGAAAAAGTCGGGGGGAATCGACGACTACGATCAAAATAGACTAGAATCAGTGTTTTAGCCTCAATTCCACCATCTTCTTCACGCCTTTATACGCATCCTTCCAGTTAATCTTCTTCCCTTCTTCAATCGTCCGAGGCTTATAGGTGATGGGGAGTTCACGAATAGGAATTCCTTTCTTCGCACACTTCGCGCAAATCTCTGCTTCCATCTCAAACCCGCGGGAAACAAGGTCGAGTGACTGAAAGAGCATGGTTGGGAGTAGTTTGTAGCACGTGTAACTGTCGGTGAGATTTGTTCGGTAGAGCAAATTGAAAAGCCATGTGAGGAACTTGTTGCCCATCAGAAAAATCTTGTAGATGTTCGGGTTATCCTGCAAAAAGCGTGAGCCAAAGACTGCGGAGCCCGGGTATTTTATTGCTTCCTCAACCAGCATTGCGATCTGTGCGGGGTCATATTCCAGGTCAGCATCTTGGATGACCGTGAACTCGCCTGTGGCTTCGCTCAGCCCCATACGAATGGCCGAGCCCTTGCCTCCGTTGAGTTTGGTCAGCACTGTATCTTGCTGCCGTGCGTGCGCTTTCAGGATTGCGAGTGAGCCATCCTTGGATCCGTCATCGACGTAAATCACCTGCGCCGTGGGGCATTTTTCCTTGAGTGCATTCATAATCAGCAGGAGCGTTCGCGCCTCGTTATACACGGGGACGATGATGGAAAGACTGTGGCTCATGCGAGGTGATACGGGTGAATGCTGAGGGCAAGAGCGAGTGCCGCTCCGGTGCCAATGACAAGGATGACAGCGCTAATGTACTTGGAAAAGAGGGTGTTGTGTTTAGCGGCCAACAGAATCGTCAGCGGGTACACGGGTGTAATCACACGACCGATGCTGGTGATAGACCCCCAGATATTTTCGGACATCATGGTCATCAGCAGCGCGAACATGAAAGTGCCGATCGCCAGGAACGATCGGTCTTTATGTTTCACAATCAGCCACCCGGACCAGAGGAGGACGGGGGTCGTAAAGAAGAGTGCGAGGGGGATAGAGGTGATGGTGAGGCGGTTATAGCCGTACGCACCTGTGACCAAGTGGAACATCGCCTCGAATGGGAAGGTGCGGTTACCGGCACTTGTGAGGAACGGGAAGTTCCCGAAGATTGCGTAAATCCAGCCGTGAAGGGCAATAAAAGAGGCGATGGGGATAAGCATCATCGCTGCGTTTTTCCAGTTCATCCTGTAGAGCAGATACACAAACAGGAGTCCGACAAAGAGAATATTGACCTCGCGAGACCACGTGAGGAGGGAGAGGAGCAGGATATCGAGCCATGCGAGCTGCTCATTGTTTTGCTTGAATCGTGTAAGGAACACGGCAAGGATCAGCAGTGTCAGCGGTTCAGCCAAGCTAAAGTGCAATGCCACCATCGCCGACGGGCAAAACGCGATCGCAAAACTGTAGAGGTAGCTCTTCGTTTTTCTCCAGACGACAGAGCAAGCTGCAATGATCGCTGCGACGTTGATCAGCAGGAATGCGTAGGGGAAGGCGGCTTCCTGCCCCAGCGAAAGCGTGAAGGCTGTGAGCGGCAGTAAGAAGCGTTGATAGGCGTAGGAGAGTGTCGGCAATTCACGCAGTTCGCTCCACTTTGATGGCTGCACCATGCGCGGAATGTTCCGGGCGATTTGGTAATAATGTGCGCCATCGTAGGCGGGTACATCCAGCACGACAAAATCTGCAGGCACGGGCTGCGCACTCTGCATAAGGCTGTCCAAGTGGAATAACGCAGTTACATTGCCCTTGTAGAGGGCAAGGACAAGGGTCAGCAGGGCCGCAAGAGCAAGCCCTGTAACCAGGCCGGGATGGGTAAATCGCATCAGTCGCATGTGATGTTAGGTGCATCGTACCGTATACTCCGCGCGTGAGTACATCCGCTTCCAATTCGGTTCCACTCTGCGTCGACCTCGATGGCACGCTTTTGATGTCTGATTCCATGTGGGAGGGGATCGCGCTGATGCTCAAAAAACGTCCGTTCGCGCTGCTCTTTCTTCCCTTCTGGTTGAGCAAAGGGAAGGCAGTACTCAAGACGAAGATTGCAGAGGCAGTGGAGCTTGATGCGACACACCTGCCATACAGTCGCGGATTACTCGAGTGGCTGAAGACGGAGAAGCAAGAAGGTCGAACGTTGTGGCTCGTCACAGGGTCTGCCCAAAAAATTGCCGATGCTGTGCAAGGTCACCTCCAATTGTTTGATGAGGTCCATGCAACGGACAGCACAACAAACCTTACGAGTGTACGGAAGGCAGCATTTTTGGAATCAACACTCGGGAAGCACAAGTTTGATTATGCGGGGAATTCAGACGCAGATCTGCCCATTTGGAACATCGCACGCAAAGCTTTTGTGGTAAATGCGCCCATGTCCGTTACTAAAAAAGCACGTGCAATCGGCAACGTCGAGCATACATGGAACGATCGTCTGCCACTCTTTAAAGCGCTCATTAAAGCCATTCGCCCGCATCAGTGGGTTAAAAACATTCTCATTTTCATTCCCGTTGTCACGTCACATCAGCTGATGAGCGAGTCGATCATGTATGGGGCTGTTGTCGGGTTCATTGCTTTTTGTGTCTGTACATCGGGGGTGTATCTGCTCAACGATCTTCTGGATTTACAAGCCGATCGTGCGCACCCACGTAAGAACTTGCGGCCTCTGGCGCATGGTGATTTGCCAATCCCCGTTGCCCTTTTCTGCATTCCACTCTTTTTGATCGTAAGTGCGGTACTCGCACTGAGTGTCTCGGTGATGTTTGCATGCGTACTCCTGGCGTACCTAGTCGCAACATTTGCGTACTCCTTCGCGCTTAAACAGATTCCGCTCATCGATGTCATCATGCTTGCAGGGCTCTATACCGTGCGTATCATCGCCGGTCATGCGGCAACCGGCATCGTGTGGTCGGTGTGGCTGCTGATGTTCTCGATGTTCTTTTTCTTCAGCCTCGCACTCGTCAAACGCTACGGCGAACTCAAGATGTTACTCCAACAAAACGGCCAGCAGATCGCGGGGCGCGGGTATAAGGCGGATGATGTCGAGCTTGTCTCCGTGCTTGGCGTTGCGAGCGGGTTCATCGCGGTGCTAGTTCTTGCGCTCTACATTACGAGTGACCAGGTGACGATTCTCTATCGTATCCCGTCGCTTTTGTGGTTGCTTGTCCCTGTGATGCTCTATTGGGTCAGCCGCCTCTGGCTCCTGGCACATCGCGGGGCCGTGCACGATGACCCCATCCTTTTCTCGCTCCATGACCGTGTCAGTTATTTGGTCGGTGGATGCGTCGTCACGATTTTACTCCTCGCAAGCTGATGACTGAGAAACGCTATCGACTCTGGCTTATTGTTTCGTATCTCGCAGGAGTCTTCGCTTTGGCATTTCAGCCGATTCTTTCCCTTTTGAGCAGTGCATCCCAAGGGATGCTCCCATATCGCGGTCACGATGAGTCGCTCTACCTCATTCGCTTACAGGAAGGGTTACTGAGCCCTACTGCCGATACGACCAACGGTATTTGGAGTGCGCCATTTGATACGGTTGGGATGCAGATGGCGTTTATGGAGCGAGTTGCCGGGTGGCTATTTGGGTGGACGGGGCTGGATGCTTTGTGGGTCGCGTTCATCATTACTATCTTTGCTGCACCGACCGCGATTCTGTTATTTGCCGCGATCTTCCGTCGCTGCAAACTCTCCCCCGGACTGAGTATTCTCTTCGCCGTTCTTCTTTTTATCGATCTCGGGTTGCTCCGCCGGTACTTCAACCCGTCGTGGAGCATGCCGATTATGATGACGGCTGTCCTACTCCTCTGGCGAACGTGGGATCATCAACGACCGCGCGACGCGATTGCAGCGGGGGTTCTACTCGGGATTCTCCCCGGTGTGTATTTTTGGAGCTGGACGTACGGTTGGGCGGTAGCAGGCATCCTCGGTGTGTATGCGATCGACGGTGTACGTCAGAAAGATGGCATAAAACGTGTGCAGATGATCGGGCTTGCGGGGTTGGTCACGGTCCTTACATCCTTGCCGTTCCTGTGGCGGATCTACGAAACGTCACATCTTCCACTCTTCGGTGAGTCGTCACTACGGATGGGCATGATGTACAGCCGGGAATTTGAATCGTATCCTCGTAGCTTCCTGCTTCTTCTCGTTGCCGGTGGTACTTACTGGATCTTCCGGAAGAAAGAGGATCGAGTTCATCTCGCCCCTGTGCTCTCGATGGTGCTTGCCGCATTCATCGTGATGCATCAGCAGTTTTTGCACGGGCGTATCATGTCGTTCTCGTCACATTATTACATGTCTGTCTGCATCGCAGCCGCCGTCGCGATTGCTGCGTTCATTGGTCACAAGCGCATCAAGTTGGCTTCTTTGGTTGCGACGTTCGCCGCGCTCGTTCTGTTTGCGGGGGCATGGAGCGATTACCGCGGGCGGCTGACGGTCTTTGGCATGCCAAGCGTTCGCGCAATGAGTTTTCAGCATCTGGCTTCGGCAATGAAGCTGCTTGATGACGGGCGTACAGACGTTATTCTGACAGATTCAGAAACAGCGAATATTATCGCTTCGGTGACCGATGACGACGTGGTCTACACCAACTACAGCAAGATTCTCGTCGTCTCCACGATGGAACGTGCACAACGTTATTGCCTGAGTAACACGCTCAGCCCTGGGCCGATCAATACAGGGTTTCTTGCGGACTATGATGATGAAGAAAGTGTGGCTGCTCGCCCACAAGCGGCATGGTTATATGATCGACACTTAGAAATAACCCAAGAGGCATGCGCCTGGGTACGTGAAGATTTGCGCCGAGCGCTCGCACATTTTGGCGTCACGAAGATTTTATGGAATGAACGCGAAAGGCCGGAGTGGGTGGTGGACCCGATGGTATTTACATTGGAAGAGCAGGGGGAGGGGTGGAGTCTATGGACGATACGAGGTAGGGAGGTAAGGAGGTAATGGAGTAAGGAGGTAAAGAATATAAAATCTGACATTAGCGCGGCTATGGGTGGCCGCAGCAATCGAATGTACAATCATGCTATATGGAAACCCTCTACGAAGGCTTCGGCTGGACAGTAACGATGGAAGAAGCACCTCTCCCCGATGGGCGTACAAAGAAAGTGGCGAGAGTTAATCGTGCGGATGGGGTCCATATCATCGCGTGTCCATCGGATGACACGGTATTGGTTCTCAAAGAATTTCGACCCTACTACGGCACGTACATTTGGTCGCTGCCCGGTGGCAGAGCCGACAAAGAAGGACACATTGGCGATGCAGCACAGCGCGAATTGCAGGAAGAAACAGGGTACAAGGCCGATGTCCTCGAGCATCTTTGGACAGTGAATGTGTCTGAATCTCTCGGGATGATGAATCACATTTTTATCGCACAGGATTTAACCAAGTCGTCGTTGCCACAGGATGATGACGAGATGATGGAGGTGTATGAATTATCTTTTACCGATGCATTGCAACGCATTGAATCATCGCCAAAAGTGCACCTGCCGAGTGCGTATGCGTTACGACGGTATATTGATGAACGTGCATCATAATCCGCGGGTGCAACATAGTAATGTGCTGCATCTTTTACAAACTGATATACGTCCTCCCCGCCGCCTTCACCGTCGCTTCATCCAAGATTGACTTGAGGTCATAAATAACGCCTCCTTCCTTCGTCAGTGCAACAATTGCAGGTGTCCCCATCGCTTTGTATTCCTTATGCGGCACCAGCAAGACGACTGCGTCGTAGGGTCCTTTCAGTAGCGATCCGGCTAACTCTGCGTTAAAGGGGTCATGGATTGCGATCTCTGCTCCGCGAGCTTTCAGCGCAGCGATCACATCCTGCACCTTGCTGTTACGCGTGTCAGGGACATCTTCTTTAAAGGTGAGGCCCAACACCAATATACGTGCGTTATCAGGTGCGATATTCAGTGCTGTGCTTACTTGGTCCGCAACAAAGAGCGCCATGCCATCATTGATGCTTCGGCCTGCGGTGATTAAGTGCGTATCCATCCCCAGCTGCCGTGCCTTCTCGACCAAGTAAAAAGGATCCACCCCAATGCAGTGCCCTCCTACCAACCCCGGCTGGAATTTCAGGAAGTTCCATTTTGTACCTGCAGCTTCCAGTACATCTTTGCTCTTAATACCGAGCTTACTCGAAAGCATCGCGATTTCGTTGATGTAGGCGATGTTAATATCGCGCTGGGCGTTCTCGATCGCCTTGGCCATCTCTGCGACTTTTATACTTGGTGCGCGGTGGATGCCCGCTTTTACAATCGATCCATAGAGCGCGACGA
This sequence comes from Candidatus Peregrinibacteria bacterium, assembly GCA_043755535.1. Classification (GTDB taxonomy): domain Bacteria; phylum Patescibacteriota; class Gracilibacteria; order Peribacterales; family Peribacteraceae; genus JAKQEM01. Next base: position 6,380 of record JAYUSS010000101.1, read on the forward strand.
GTGTGTCGGTTGTTTTTTCATCCTGTCCCGCAACAATCTTCATGATTGTTTCCACGGTGTGCTGCTTATCGCCGGGGTTGATGCGCTCAGGAGAGTAGCCAAGCGTGAAGTCCGTTCCGCATGTTAAACCGGATTCTCGCTCGATAATCGGCCCGCAGATTTCTTCGGTGACTCCCGGGTAGACGGTCGATTCGTAGACGACGATCGCACCTTTTTTCAGGTTTTTTCCAACCGTCACAGAACCAGCTTCTAAGATTGTGAGATCCGGAAGGTTTTTTTCATCTACCGGTGTTGGCAGTGCCACAATAATTACATCTGCATCTTTCAAAACAGATGGATCGCTACTGAAGGTGATTGGAGCGCTTTTGAGTTGTTCATCCGTAAGTTCATTGGTGCGATCATGGCCGTTTGTGAGTTCGCTGATACGCTTCTCGCTGATATCAAACCCCGACACGCGGTAGCTGCGTTTGGCGAATGCATGGGCAAGCGGCAAGCCCACGTATCCTAAGCCGACAATACAAAGATGCTGATTCATAGGGGGATTATACGGATGCTACGCTCTGTGCGCGAAGAAAATCGACTTATGGGGTGTTGTCACGGTAAAACCGTGCTTTTCAACCCATTTCCGCAGTTCTTTTGGTGTATGACGAGGATCTTTCGAGAAATGGTGATACTCCATCGCAATAAAGCGGATCCTTGCCATCTGGTCATCTCGAAGACCGTAGAAGATGTCATATTCCGCGCCCTCACAGTCCACTTTCAGAAAGTCGATCACCTCGATCTTTTCCCGATCCAGCCATGCAGAAAACGACACAGAGGGAACGGTGATGGCTTTGCCGTGGCTCGTGTAATCGTAGACAGAGTGTCCGCCGCTCGCAGACTGTTCGAAAGATACATGGAAGGTGACCGTTCCATCCGTCGCACCGACTGCGGATTCGATTGCCTGCATACGTCCTTCGAGATGATTTACTTCAATGTTTCGCCGGAGAAGCTCCGCATTCGAATGCTCCGGTTCAAACGCCCAAATGTTCGCATGCTTTGCCTTGCCCGCTGCGTACACAGAAAAGACGCCGATATGCGAGCCGATATCGATGATTGTCTTACATGAATCCCAATCCCATGGGATGCCGACATCGTTCGGTTCGTAACAGCGGTCGAGGATTTCTTCGTTGATCACCGCGCGATCGATCGAAAACGGTCTGCTTACGACCGTCATTCCGTTCCACAGCTTAAATCGTAGTTCTTTGCGGCCTTCCATGTACCCAAAGCGATTGAGGAAATAGATGGGCCAGTTACGGACGGTTGTGAGGAGGCGCAGGAGGAGTTGGAGGTTGCGAAAGAGGAGGCTCATACTAAATGGATGCAATAGGGAGTAATGGAATAATAGAGTAATAGAATAATAGGACGAGCGGGGAGTACTAGGGATTAGAATACTAGAATAATAGGACGGCCGATGCCCCCTACTACTCTATTATTCTAATGCCTATTATTCTAATCATCCCTATTATTCTCATCTCATGAAGATTCTCGTCCTTACCCCCTGGGTCCCATACCCCGTCACCGGCGCATGCCAACAGGACCGTTTTTATGGTCTTAAGCAGATGCAGGAGCTTGGCTATGACGTGCATGTGATTGCCAAAATCCACGACTGGCAGCCCAAAGCGGAGGTGATGGAGGCGTTTAAGAAAGAAGGTATCCCGCTCACGCTGGTGCCCTATTCACAGGACTTGAAGAAGCTCCTGATCCAGCGCCTCCCCCGGATTCTTTGTACCCCGGCACTCCTCGATGGCGCTGCACTCGAATACACCGCGCCTGACTACGAAGCGGTCGTGCATCGCGTTATTGCAGCATTCAAACCCGATATTGCGTGGATCGAGTACACGCCGCTGTGGCCGCTACTCCGCCTCCTTAAGCCCTACAACATTCCGGCAATCGTAAAGTCATCGCTCAATGAACCCTATAACTGCCGCGACGAAAACGGTTGGTCATTCACCTCCATCATCAAAGCGATTCCCAAATACCCCGGCGAAACGATTGCAGCACGGGAAAGTGCGTTCATCTTCGGCATCACGCCTGTAGAGGAGCAGTGGTATCGAGAGTGTGGCGCAAAGCATGCCGGCACATTGCCGCTACGTGGCTTATCACGTTGCCTGGCCCGTAAGAAGCACACCGATAAAGATGTCTTAGATGTCGTGTTCCTGAGCTCCAACTACAACATGGGGCATAACCGCGATGCGCTCTTGTATCTGCTCTCACAGATTTTACCAAGGCTCCGTGCTCGCGCTCCAGGCAAGTTCCGGTTCCACTTAACGGGCAGCAAGTTTCCCGAGAAGCACCGGCATCTGCTTGGGGACGATGCACGCACAACGGGGTTCGTCCCCGATATCGGGGAGTTCCTCGCAACGATGGATATCGCACTCTGTCCGTGGATTTCGGGCCATGGCATGCAGCAAAAAGTCTTCGAGCCTCTGTGTCGGAGCCTCCCGCTCATCACCACGAAGACCAATGGGTACCCGTTTGAGCCCGGCAGGGAAGTGCTTCTGGCCGATACGCCGGATGAATATGTGGATCATTTGCTGAGACTGCGCGATACATCGGTTCGCCAGGCTCAGGCAGACGCCGCGTTTGCCAAGGCGACGAAGCTCTTTTCCGAAGAAACGGTGAAGAAGATTGTGAAAGATGCGATTGATACTACTATTCCCTCATGCCCGATATCCGTATTCCCTTAATGCGCTCCACGTTTTTTGACGAGCCAAACACGCGCAAGCACTTGGCAGAGTTCATTCTGACCGCACCCAAGCTCAGCATGGGCGACGAATGCCAGAAGTTTGAAGAAGCCTTTGCCGCATACCAAGGGCGAAAGTTTGCAGTGCTTGTCGGGAGTGGGAGCGCAGCGAACCTTGGACTCATCCAGTCACTCCTCAATCTCGGTCGACTCAAAAAAGGGGATCGAGTCGGGGTGTCTGCACTCACCTGGGCAACCAACGTGATGCCGATTTTGCAGCTGGGGCTTACGCCCGTTGCGATCGACTGCGATATCGATCACCTCAACGTTTCTTCCAAAACACTTGAGCCACATATATCCCATTTGCAGGCATTGTTCCTCACAAACGTGCTCGGGTTCTGTGGTGACGTTGATGCGATTCGTTCGCTCTGTAGGAAGCACGGTGTGATGCTTTTGGAAGATAACTGTGAATCTCTTGGCACGCGCTCCAGCGGTCTGCTCCTTGGGAATCTCGGCTTGGCTTCCACCTTCTCGTTCTTTGTGGGGCACCATCTGTCCACCATCGAAGGGGGGATGATCTGTACCGACGATCCGGAGCTCTACGAAATGCTCGTGATGACCCGGGCGCACGGATGGGACAGAGGCCTTTCACCGGAGCGTCAGAAGGAATTGCGGGCCGCACACGGCGTGGATGATTTCCATGCGCGCTATACCTTCTACGAACTTGCGTACAACCTGCGCACGACCGAGATTGCCGGCTTCCTCGGGAATCTGCAGCTCCCGATGCTCGATGCCACCATTGATCGCCGTGAACAGAACTTCAAGAAATTCCATGCAGCAGTCGAGGCACGAGGCGATTGGTATTACCCGCTCAAGGTTGGCCACATCGAACGTGTCTCGAACTTCTCGATGCCCGTTATTTGTCGCTCGTTCGATGTACTGCAGGCTGCTCTCAAGCGATTCGAGGCAGCAGGTGTCGAGGTGCGCCCCGTGATTGCGGGGGATATCACCCAGCATCCGTTCTGGCTGAAAGAATTGCCTGCAGCAGATTGTCCGGCATCTCGCATCGTCCATCTGCAAGGGTTTTATTTTCCTAATAATGCAGACTTAACGAACGAAGAAGTCGTTCTTTTATGTGATTTACTAGCTGGCTAGCTAGTTAGCTAGTTAACTTGTCAGCTTCTACTTACGCTCTCTAAGAAGCTTACTAGCTGACCAGCTGACAAGCTTCTTTCCAGAGTAGCGAGCCTCAAACCCGACCGTGTACACTCCCCCTATGAAGAAAGCCCTCATTACCGGCATCACTGGCCAAGACGGCTCCTATCTTGCCGAACTTCTGCTCGCCAAAGGTTACGAAGTGCATGGCATGGTACGCCGCACATCCACCTTTAACCGTGGACGCATCGAGCATTTGTTTAGCGACCCGCATACCACCAAGGTCCCACTTTTTTTGCACTACGGAGACTTAGGTGATACGAGTTCTCTTGTCCGTATTCTCCAAGCAGTCAAACCCGATGAAATCTATAACCTCGCAGCACAAAGCCACGTGGGTATCAGTTTTGATATGCCGGAATACACAGCCGATGTCACGGGTTCGGGTACCGTACGTATGCTCGAGGCAATGCGGACAATCGGGCTGCCTGCACGTTTTTACCAAGCCAGCAGTAGCGAGCTCTATGGGAAGGTTGTGGAGACGCCACAAACCGAGAACACGCCGTTTCACCCACGCAGTCCCTATGCTTGTGCCAAAGCATTTGCCTATCACATCACCCGTAACTATCGCGAAAGCTACGGTATGTATGCCGTCAACGGAATTTTGTTTAACCACGAATCACCCAGGCGTGGCGAAAATTTCGTCACGCGCAAAATCACACTCAGCATTAATCGCATTCTCTCCGGGGAAATCGATTGCCTGTACTTGGGGAACTTTGATTCGAAACGCGATTGGGGCTATGCCAAGGAGTACGTTGAGGGGATGTGGCGGATGCTGCAGCAAGACACTCCCGATGATTTCGTACTCGCGACCGGACGTACTGCATCGGTGCGTGATTTTACCGAACTCTGTTTAAAAATCGCCGGTATTCCGTTCGAGAAACAAGGAGAAGGGGATAACGAGCATTACCTTGATACGCGTACGGGGAAAACCATCGTTGCGATTGACCCTGCCTACAAGCGCCCTGCCGAGGTCGATCTGCTCATTGGTGATGCATCCAAGGCCAAGCGCGTGCTGGGGTGGAAAGCGACGACAAGCCTGGAAGAGCTTGCACGTATTATGATGGAGGCGGATGCGGCGGCGTTAGGAGTAACGCGGGGAGAGTAATAGGGAATAGAATAATAGAATACTAGGAAACGACGAACACGCCCGTCCTATTACTCGATTATTCTATTCCCTATTACTCTATTATTCTCATATTCTATTACTCTCATCCGTATCATCCTGTTACTCTTCATGTATGCTAGATACTTGGAAGAATCAAACAGTCCTCGTCACCGGTGGAACCGGCTTTATCGGGAGTTTTCTTGTTGAGCGGTTATTGGATGCCGGCGCACGCGTCCGCGTGCCGCTGCGCGCACAGAACTTCCGCGCTCTTTCTTCGCGCAGGGCAGAGGTGGAATGGATGGAAGGAGATTTACGTGACAATGAATACTGCGAGCAGCTGCTCGACGGAGTTGATGGGGTGTTTCACTTGGCCAGCTGTAGGCGCAATGTTGAGTATCATCAGAAAAAGCCGTCCGATGTCCTCAATGAAAATGTGCGCATGAGTTTGGCTTTGCTCGAAGCTATTCGGCAACTGGAGATCTCGATTCCGATTACGTTCTTTAGCACAGCAAACATTCCGCCATCACTCGATACCATTGCCATTGCCCAGACCGAGAAGGTCGATGGCTACGTGCTGGGGAAGGCAGTCTGCGAAACACTCTGGTTTGCCGCGGCGCATCAGCGCGGGTTTCCGCTCCTGATCCTACGCCCTGTAGGCGTCTACGGGCCGCGTGATACCTTTGCCGAAGATGCGAATGTGATCCCGGCACTGATGGTGAAATCGCGCGATGCAAAAGAGCAGCTGGAAGTATGGGGCGATGGCAGCCAGGAGCGGGCCTTTTTGTACGTGGAAGATCTCATTGAGTCCATGTTTCGGCTGTCCGATGCCAATGCTCAAGGTGTGCAGTACATCACCTCTGGCGATGTTGTGACGGTAAAAGACCTTTCCACCAGCATTCGCGATATCGTCCGGCCCGATCTGCCGATTCATTTTGATACCGCTAAGCCGATCGGGGGCAGAACGATTCCCATTCTCCCCGTGCATGACGCTATTAAGGGGATGAAGTGGACACCACTTGGCGAGGGGCTCCAAAAAACGTACGACTATTGGAATGATGTCTAGCAAATTCCAAGGTACAAATTCCAAGATCCAAACATTAAGATCCAAGGTCCAAGCACCCCGCCTTCGCTCCTGTGGAGCTACGGACGGGCAGGCAAGATCCAAAGTTGGGTAGTAATTTTCGTTTTTGGACCTTGGAATTTGTATCTTGGATCTTTTCGCTCATGCTATCATTAATCGTCATGTCACCTCTTGCCAAGTCCATCGTTAAAACCCACATGTCGCAGCTCTGGCGCTTTGCTATCTGTGGTGGGACCGGTTTTATTATCGATCTTTCTTCTCTGACACTCTTTGTAGAGGTGCTTAGCGTTGATCCTCGCATCGCCGTCATTTTTTCTTCCATCGTCGGCGCAACATTCGTCTTTTTCGCGAACAAGTTCTTTACGTTTAAAAACCGCGAACACAAAACCGGCAGCCAAGCGCTTAAGTTTATACTTGTCTATGGCGTAGCAATTGTCGGCAATGCGGTTATTGCCAATGCGCTTCTATGGGTTGGGGCGCGGTATTTCCCCACTCTCTGGCCAGAACTACAGTACCTCCCGGCCAAAATCATCGCTGTGGGCATAGGCGCAGTCTGGAACTACGCGCTGTCCCATGGGTTTGTGTTCAAGAAAATGGAGGATGTGGATGTGGTGGTAGCCTGAAATATAGCTAAATCGGCTGTTATTCGTTATTGGTTTTTCGTTGTTCGTTCGAAACGAGAAACCAATAACAAGAAACGAATAACGATTTTCTGAGTTCTGCTACCATGCTCACACTTCCCGGCTACGCTCTGGCTACGCCGCGGCGGGTCACCCCTCGCTTGTATGAGTTCTCAAAAGGTAGCTATTATCGCTGGAGCGGGCCCCGCAGGCTTAACCGCCGCGTACGAACTCCTGAAACGAACAGATATTCAGGTCTTGGTGTGTGAATCCACCGATGCAATCGGAGGCATTGCCCAGACCTATAACTACAAAGGAAATCGCATCGATATCGGCGGTCACCGGTTTTTCAGCAAAGAGAAACGGGTGATGGATTGGTGGTTTAACATCATGCCGCTGCAGGGTGCTCCTTCCAAAGACACGATCGAAAAGCACCATGAGATCGATTATGCGCCGAACCCCGATCAAGACCCGGAGAAAAAGGATAATGTCATGCTCCAGCGTCCGAGACTCAGCCGCATCTTCTATCGCAAGCACTTCTTCCCGTATCCGATTGGGATCACCTTGTCGGTTGCCAAGCGTCTCGGGTTTTGGAATACGTTTTTGATTGGGGTCAGCTATATCCGCCGCCAGGTCTTTCCCATTAAAGACGAAACGTACTTGGATGCGTTCTACAAAAACCGCTTTGGGGATCGCTTGTATGCGACGTTCTTCGAGGCCTATACCGAGAAAGTGTGGGGCGTACCCGTCAGCCAGATTCGAGCGGACTGGGGAGCGCAGCGCGTGAAGGGACTCAGTCTTAAACGCGCCCTTATGCATGCAATCAAAGACATGTTCAGCAGCGACTTTAAAAAGGCGCAGGCTGAGCGCGAAACAAGTCTGATCACGCGCTTCTATTACCCCAAATTCGGCCCGGGCCAGATGTGGGAGACGGTCGCTCAGGAGGTCAGGAAGTCAGGAGGAGAGGTTCGCATGAAGACTCGTGTCTGTGGAGTGAAGACGGAGAACAATAGTGTCGTCAGCGTGACTCTGGAAAACATCGAGACCGGCGCACGCGAAGAAGTCGCATGCGATTACTTCTTCTCGACCATGCCCATTAAACATTTAATGGGTATGATGCACCCGCGTCCGCCCGATTCGGTGGTTGAAGTTGCTGAAGGCTTGTCATACCGCGATTTTTTGACAGTCGGATTGCTGCTGAAAAAGCTGCATGTCATTGAAGGCAAGAAGAAGATCGCGGAGGATGTGCCCGATAACTGGATCTACGTGCAGGAAGGCGGCGTACGCGTGGGGCGCATTCAGCTGTTTCATAACTGGAGCCCGTACATGATCGCGGACTATGGTAAGAGTGTGTGGATAGGCCTTGAATACTTCGTGAATGAAGGAGGGGATTTGTGGGTGATGGAGGACAAGGATTTGATCGAGCTTGGCATAGGTGAAATGGAGAAAATTGGGTTCTGCAAAAAAGAGGATCTGCTGGATGCCTGCGTTCTTCGGATGCCCAAAGCTTACCCAGCGTATATCGGTAGCTATACCCAGCTGCATGTAGTGCGCGATTTCGTAGAACAAATCCCCAACATGTACCTGATCGGCCGTAACGGTATGCATCGCTACAACAACCAAGATCACAGCATGCTGACGGCTATGATGGCGGTGGATAACATTGTTGCGGGCAAGACCGAGAAGGGGAATTTATGGGATGTGAATTTGGAGATGACGTATCATGAATCCAAGAAGGATTCGTGATGATTCCTTTTGTCCTCCTGCCTGCCCGTCCGTAGCTCAGAAGCGGAGGTGGGAGCTTGTCGAAGGGTGACGTATCACGAGGAGAAGAAGGATTCTGAAGAAAAAAAGGCATGACGAACCGCCTGATCCAAGGGGAGCAGGCGGTCGTGTGTTATCGCGGGACGGACGGGGATAAAAGATTCGCGCTTTTCAATTCCTTTCAATCGGCGGAGTAAAGTTTTTCCATTCCTTCAAAGCGAATGCAATCAATACGCCTGTGATCAATCCTGCACAGACCACATGCTTCGTGAGTAACCACTGAATTTGATCTGCGATGCCCGGTTGACCTTGCTGTTCGGCTTGGACCAAACTTGACCACAGACTACTGATTGCGGGGATGTACATCCCCAGCGCCATGGAAAACAGCATTGCTGCCATGACTCTCAGTTTTGCTTCGTAAAATGCAATGAACTTTTTCATGATTTGGATCCTTTTTCTTTCCGATGGTTTTCTTGCGGTTCCCACATTGGGTTCCGCTGAACGTTTTGTGCGAAGTGTATTGTGCCCCGCGACCCTCTATCTTGAATAGTCTCAAAACAGGGGAACGGGGGCTCGCGGTGGTGCGGCAGAATCTCTTTTGATTCCGAACACTTGTTACAATCATCGAATGAAAAACACCTCTGAAGTTCTCACAACTTTCCAAAAGTGAACGTCATGAAAT
>JAYUSS010000102.1:0-15561 GCA_043755535.1 Candidatus Peregrinibacteria bacterium
AAAGGGGGTTGGGGGTTAGGGGGAGGTTGATGAAAGAAAGTCCAATGACAACCAAAGAGCGACACCTATAGAATCAAATTACTCATGCATGCCTTCATCCTCGCCGGCGGTTTCGCTACCCGCCTGTGGCCCCTCACAGAAAAGCGTGCAAAGCCCCTGCTCCCGATTGCCGGTAAGCCGCTGCTTAGCCATATCGTGGAGAAGATCCCTGCAGATATCCCCGTGACCGTGAGTACGAACGCGGCATTTAAAGAAGACTTCATTGCATGGAGCCACGAGGTGGGCCGACGGAATCTGACCGTACGCATCGAAACAACGCGGAATGATGATGAGAAGCTGGGGACACTCGGTGCGACGGCACAGTGGATCGAGGCGGAGAAGATCAACGACGACATTCTGCTTTTGACCGGCGACAACTGGTTTGCTTTCAATATGAATACATTTGTTACTCAATTTGATGGGATTACGACGGTTGCCGCGTACGACATTGGGGATAAGACTAAAGCCTCTGCCTTTGGAACAATCGTACTGGAGGCTGACGGGAAGAACGTCGCATCGTTCGAGGAAAAACCAAAGGAGCCGAAAAGCTCACTCGTGAGTACCGGAGCATCCATCCTCCCGTCTTCCGTCATTCCAGATCTCCTAGCCTTCGCAAAAATAAAACCTGATAACGTCGGTGGGATTTTTGAGGAACTCCTCATGCTCAAGCGCCCCGTACAGTGTTTCCGCTTTACCGAAGCCTGGTTCGATATCGGCTCCTTTGAAACGTATCTGGAAGCAACGCGCGCCATTGTCGGCGATCAACTTATCGCTGCCCCAGATAGCGTCCTTGCCTCCACTGAGCGAACAGGAAGTGTGGTATTGGGGGCAAAAACATCCGTCACGGACAGCGTGTTAGAAGACACGGTGATATTCGACGGCTGCGTTATCGAGAATTGTGTGCTGAGGGACTGTATTATAGACAATAACTGCGTGCTGAAAGGCATTGATTTGACGGGGAAGATGCTGCGGGCGGGAACGACGCTTGTACGAAAGTAAGAGCGTAAGATCCAAACGTTTGGACACTTGGAATTTGGTTCTTGGATCTTTACTAATGTCCTCTTTTAGGGGAATTGCGTATTATTTCCCCCTCCCCTACACTCCACCCACTATGAAACGTTTATTGGTTCTATCTACTGCTTTTGTGGCACTAGCTGCCTGTTCAGGTACAGCCTCTGTGCGCTACCAATTGGCGATGCCAGCTGTGACCGACTCGGCAAAAATCCTGACGCTCACACAACAAAGCATGCGCGTGATGCAACAGCGGTTGGAAAGCATGGGGGAAATGCCCGATATAGCGGTGGAGCAAGGAAGCTCAACAGGGTCGGTGATTGTTGGCATAAGCACGGCAAGCCAAGAGGCACTGGATGCACTCACGGGCGACCTGCAGGAAGCATTTGATTTCCAGATCATGTCAGAGACGCAAGGAGGAGAGCAGGCGGATACGCAAGTAGAAGGCCACGGCGGATTTACGAAAACCGGTATCACCGGCGCCGATCTTGCGTGGGTCGAAGGTGGAAAGGAACCTGATTCGGACCTCGGCATGGTCCAATTGGTATTCACGCAGGAAGGTCGTACCAAGATGGTGGACCTCTTTAAGCGAATGGAGGGGAAGAACATTGGGATTTTCGTCCGCGGCCAGTTGGTAAGTAAGCTGCAGGTTGAATCCGCTGAATTGAAAGATGATATTATCATCCGACAAATCCCAAACGTAGATTTAGCACAAACATTCGGCGACGATGTGAACGTCGGCATCCACGTGACATTTACCCAGCTTCCCTAGGTTTCCCATGGCACAACGCCCCTTTCCTTTTAAGCAAGTCATCGCGGTACTCGTAACGGCATTCGTCCTGATCGTCGCACTACCCGACAACCTGAAAGCAGGGTGGGCGCCGTCGTTTCTAAAGCCCGGTTTCCACCTGGGACTCGACCTGGCAGGAGGAACGCAGCTGGATTTCCGTATTTCGGAAAGCGAGATGCAAGAGCAGCTCGACGAAATCGACGCTGAACTGAAGAAGTTGGAAAGCGAGGGAGAGGGCGGGGAGAGGTCAACGCAGCTTCGCATTGAGCGCGCTGCAATTTTGGATCAGCAACAGAATCTTGTTGAAGCAATCCGCGTTGTCTTGGAGAGGCGTATCAACGGACTCGGCGTCAGCGAAGCGACCATCACGCCATCATATATCGGCGGTGAGAAGCACTTGCTTGTGGAATGCCCCGGGGTGATCAATGTACAAGAGTGTATCGACACAGTCGGTAAGACCATCCGCCTGGAATTCAAAGAAGAGTTCACCGAAGCGACCGCGGAGTACATCCAGACGATCTACGCCAAAGTCGACGCGGCTGAAAAACGCATCAGGGGAAGCGGTGTTTCATTGTCCGTCATCGGTCAGGATGCAGAGAGCGACCTCGGGGTCGGCTATCAGCCGGACCACTGGTACTTCCGCGACGCACTGCCGCAGGGACTGGAAGCGATGTGGAACAAGCAGGCTTCTACCGGTATCTCGCGCATCAACGGTTCCATTGTTGTGCCGGTACAGAACGAGCAGGGTCAGCAGGTCGCACAAACTATGTCCGGCGTCTTCCTTGTAGAAGTACTCACACCACGCACACAAACCGGTCGCGTGATCCAAGAAGCTCCCGTCGCCTTCGGCGTGCTGGCCAAAGCAGGCACCGGCGCTACCCAAGAAGTTAAAAAGGATGTGACACTCGATGCCCCCCTGTCCGCAGGGCTCATCGGTGCACTGCGCACGATGAAGGCAGGTGATTTGCAAGTAGTGGACAATGACAATGATTCCGCATCCGTCGTGTTTTTGCGCTTATTTACCGCAGGACGTCAGCAGGTGGATGTCAGCCACATTCTTGTCGGCTACAAAGGAGCAAACGCCGTAGGAGCAGACGTCACCCGCACCAAAGAGGAAGCGTTGGCAAAGGCGGAGGATTTGAAGAAGCAGATCGCAGCCGGGGCAGACTTCGATACGCTCGCACGCACGCAGTCGGACGGTGCATCTAAAACAAGCGGCGGTAAATTGGAAGGAATCGCCCGCGGCGAACTGGTTCCATCGTTCGAAGACATAGCATTCACCCAGGCAATGGGCACGGTAAGCGACCCGGTGGAGACACCGTTCGGGTACCACTTGATCCGCGTCGATCGTCTCCCCTACCAGACGCCGGACAAAGCAACGTACGACATTCTGACATACACCGGTATAGACAGTGAGCAGAAGGCAACAGACGCTCTTGCTCGTTTGCAGACGGGCAAGGTTACGTCGAAGGAAGATGCGGTACAACTTCGCACCATCTTCTACTCACTGGAACCAACCGGCTGGAAAGACACGGCGCTCGACGGCAAGCACTTCCGCAGTGCTTCGGTGTCACTCGACCCCACAACCAACCTGCCTGTCGTGCAGATCATCTTCGATGAAGAAGGTGGCAAGATGTTCCAGGAACTCACCAAGAATAATATCGGCAAGCGTATCGCTATCTTCGTCGGTGGCGAGCTCGTGTCTTCCCCGACCGTCCAGGGTGAGATCATCGGTGGATCGGCTGTTATTACTGGCAGCCAGAACGTGCAGATCGCTCAGCAACTGGCCCAAAACTTAAACACTGGTGCCATCCCCGCTCCTATCTACTTGAGCGGCCAGCGGACGGTAGAAGCAACTCTGGGTGCCGAAGCCCTCAGCTCATCTATGTTAGCCGGTCTCATCGGCATCCTGCTCTGCATGATCTACATGCTGCTTCGCTACCGCCTGCTCGGGCTCTTCGCAGATGCAGCGCTGCTTATCTACACCATCATTTTCCTCACGATGTTTAAGCTACCGCTACTGCTTGTCAGCAACACCTACATCGTGCTGACGCTCGCAGGTATCGCTGGAACCATCCTAAGTATCGGTATGGCGGTGGATACAAACGTGCTTGTGTTCGAGCGCATCAAAGAGGAAATGAAGAAAGGAAAGAGCCTGAAGAGCGCAGTCGAGATCGGCTTTGAAAAGGCTTGGCCGAGCGTTAGAGACTCTAACATCTCGACCATCATCACCTGCTTGCTGCTCTTTATTATCGGCTCGTCGATTGTGCGCGGCTTTGCCATCACGCTTGGCCTGGGTGTGATCATCTCGATGTTCACGGGTATTTACATCTCCCGCTGGATGCTTCGGAAACTCGCGAACTCCTCGCTCAGCGAAAAAAAGAGACTGTATCCGTAAGCGCACTCACCACCGTCCTACGCCGCTTTCTTTTCCTGCTCCTGCATTCGTTTGTCGATGAGATCCTGTAGTAGCTGCATGTCCCCCGTTTTGAGCGCCCGCAGGAGCGGCTCACGACTGCCGAGGAAGGCAACCAATGCGTCGCCTCTTTGCTTGTGTTCGATGTACTCCGGCACAAGATCGGAACCGGGCTGACTCGAGATGGTGATGGCATGCCATTCGACCAAGGTCGGGTTCACTTCAACTGTCTCCCCGGGGTAGGCAATACTCCCAAGATTGAACTCCGCCGCCTGCTCCTGCTGATGCACGAGCTCATGCTTGCTCACGCGCAGCCAGTATCCTTCATTTTTAACGAGCTGCATGCCTTCATGGCCGATCGCAATCGAGTTATCGCCACCCTTCTCGTTCCATGCAGCCGCTCCTTTTTTGCCTGTGTCCTTTACCTTAAAGTCCGGGTCATAGAGTCGAAGCTGTGTCTCACGATACCCCGCAACTTCTTGCATCGCGTCGCCCGCAAGATCCTCAACCTCGTTGCCATAGACAAGCCGAAGCTGTGCCACACGCTTCTCCACACGCTCTTCAACGTCTTCGACAAATGCACCGACATTTTGCGACTCGGTTGCATCTAACTGTTCCCCTATTTCCTCCTCGACCATGGTGGCTGCTTCGCTTGCCATACGCTGTAAGTATACGCCAAAAATGGCTTATGCAAGAAAAAACTACGTCTTTCTTTCGTAGAGTAACATCGTAAACGGACACGCATGTTTTTCGTCTACTTCGTGCCGCTCACTCCGGACAAGGTTCCACTGTGCTTCATCGAATGCCGGGAAAAATGCATCCCCTCCTTCGATCGTAGTATGAACCCGCGTGAGGTATAAACGATCGGCAAAAGGAAGAGCTGTACGGTAAATCTCCTCTCCTCCGAACATAAATGCTTCTTCTGGCTCATCCTTTCGTGCAATATCTATCGCCGCATCGATGGATAAAACAACATCTGCGCCGTCAAATTGCAGGTCCGTATTACGAGTGACAATAATATTATGCCGACCAGGCAAAGGAGCTCTGCCAAGTGCCTGGATAGTATTATAGGTTTTCCGACCCATGATAGCCGGCTTGCCCATCGTCGTCGCACGCATGTACTTCCATTCATCGGGGAGATGCCATGGAATTTCACCACCTTTACCAATGACATTATTTTCCGAAGCCGCTGCAATAATCGACACAATCACCGCCCGAGTATAATCCAGATACGACGAAACGACGACAGAAGCTGACTCCCTCGATTGCTCACAATAAACCGGCGGAGAGGATGTTTCGAAGAATGCTGGGTGAGAGTATCAGGTTGAGAGCAGGAATGACAAGAATTGATCTTGGAGATCGGAGTAACGGAGATCGGCACCTTAAGTTCTGTAAAAAATACGTTCCTTGACACAAGATTATTAAGTGCTTAATCTGTACTTCTTTTCTACAAAATCATGAAAAATAGCTTGCCAACAGAGGCTTTGGAAGTTCCAACTGCGATTGGAATCCCCTTCAAAAAACGTAGGCCAGAGGATCAATATTGGACACTGTTTGGTCTAGGTTATTTTAACGGTTTAAGTCGAGAAGGAGAAATTGGAGAGGTATTTAAGGAATACGCCAAGGATGATAAAAGTATCGGCCATCTTACAGTAAGATATAAGAGAATAATCCGTGAGGGTATGATTGGAAAATTTTGTCCGCCCGGAGGTATAGTTGAATAATAGGATACTTGGTTTTTACACCGCAATCGGTACTTTTATCGCCGCCCTTCGGCAGTCTTAGGGTGACGGCTCTATACTGCTATTGGAGCCTTGATAGCTGGATGCGGGTCATATCCTTCGAGCACGATATCATCCATCGTGAAATCTTCGAGCCGTGTAATGGATTGGTTTAACTTGAGGACGGGTAACGGCCGAACTTCACGGCTGAGTTGTTCATGGGTCTGGTCCAGGTGATTCAGGTACAGATGTGCGTCACCGAAGGTGTGGATGAAGTCCCCTACTTTAAGTCCACAGACCTGGGCAATCATGTGGGTAAGCAGGCTGTACGATGCGATGTTAAACGGCACACCCAAGAAGACGTCCGCACTGCGCTGGTAGAGCTGGCAGCTGAGCGTCCCTTCCGAGACATAGAACTGGAAGAGTGTGTGGCAAAGTGGTGGAGCGGTCTTGTGATGCCCTGCAACATCGGCCGCGTTCCAGGCAGAAATGATGATACGACGGGAATCCGGGTTCTTTTTGATCTGCTCAACGGCTGCACCAAGTTGATCATATACCTTGCCATCCGGCCCTTCCCACCGGCGCCACTGCTTGCCGTACACAGGGCCAAGGTCTCCCCATTTCGCGGCAAAATCTGCATCACTTTTGATCTGCTCGATGAACGTCTTTTTCTCACTCATCCACGACTCGCAGTACATCGGGAACTTCTCGGTGAGCTTGTTTGCAATCAAATAATCTTGGAACGGCCACTCATCCCAAATGTGCACATCATTATCGGCCAAGTACTTGATGTTCGTATCCCCCTTTAAAAACCACAAGAGCTCATGAAAAATCGCCCGCGTCGCCATCTTCTTGGTCGTGAGCAGTGGGAACCCCTCCTGCAGATTAAGCCGCATCTGGTACCCGAATACACTGATAGTCCCTGTCCCCGTACGGTCGGCCTTTTTATGGCCGTTGTCGAGAATGTGCCGGACAAGATCTAGGTATTGCTGCATGCGAAGAAGAATAGCATACTCGCTCCATGCCTGCTCTGGACTACACACCACTGAAAAATGCCCTCCATCAGCTGGAAATTGGCATTGAAGAGGCAGAAGGCAATCCCTCGTCGGAACTGCTACGTGACGGGGTCATCCAGAGGTTCGAGTACAGCCACGAACTTGCCCTGAGGATGATCAAACGCGCACTAGAAATGATGTTTGGCGAATCGGTGGATACCATGCTATACAATGATGTTCTCCGATCTGCCGCCGAGCACGGCCTCATTACCGACGTGGAACAGTGGTTCGAATACCGGAAACAGCGTAATAAGACATCGCATATCTATGATGAAGAGGTTGCAATGGAGGTCTACTCCTTTGCCAAACCATTTCTCGCACATGGCCATATTCTGCTCGAACGCCTCTATGTCCTCAAGTATAGCTCTGACGCCTGATCAACTCGCACTGGTGCGAAAGATTCTGCATGAGTACGTTCCAGGGGCTGACATGCGTGTCTTTGGTTCACGTGCAACCGGAACACAGAAACCGATGTCTGATCTGGATCTCTGCATCATGGGTGAGAAATCGCTGGATGCTCTCACGCGGTCGCACCTCGAAGACGCTTTTAGTGAATCTATTCTTCCCATGAAAGTGGACATTGTGGAATGGGCCAGGGTCAGTGAGGCATTCCGCCACATTATTGATGGATCGAGTGTACCTTTGCCCTCCTGAGTTATATATTTACTCCCGCTATGTTCCTCACATTCTTCTCCATCCTTCTGACAGTGGTCGTTCTGCCGGCAGCCGCAATGACCACCGGCATCACGTTTATCGATGTCCCTGCAAATGCATGGTTTTCTGCCTATGTCCAAGAAGCAGCGGACAGCGGGATTGTGTCGGGGTACAAAGATGCGAATGGAAAGCTGACAGGGCAATACGGCCCAGGCAATTCGATTACGGTCGCGGAGACATTGAAAATCGCTTCGGAGGGAGCTGGCTATGATGAAACGTCATACGCTCAACCAGGATATACTGAGTGGTTTAATAACTATGAATTCACGGCTCAAGCAAATGGATTTTCGTTAGAAGAATGGCCCGGTGACTGGGTGTGGAGCCGGCCAGCCACACGAGTGGAAGTAGCCACTGTTTTCGCCAAGGCGTTTAAGGTGCAGATCGAAGAGCAGGAAATACATGCTTTCACTGATGTCAGTGCAGATATGTATTCTCCCGCAGCCGATGCTCACTTCACCTATGCAGCGGAGATCGATGCCCTCGCACGCGACGGGGTAATTTCCGGAGATACGGACGCCTCCGGTAACGCAACCGGCACCTTCCGTCCGACCGATCCGATCAACCGTGCGGAGGTCGCGAAGATGATCATAAAGATGCGAGCGACATACGGAACGCCGGGGAAAAACTAGAAGCTGAATGCTATCCGGCTTCGTCCGCCTTGGCGGACTACGCCGCGACAAGTAAGCTACGTGCATGCGCATCCTCGAAGAATTCAAAGAGTTCGCCGTCAAAGGCAATGTAATGGACCTCGCGATAGGTGTAGTGATCGGCGCATCGTTCCAAAAGATCGTGAATTCACTGGTGAATGACATCATCATGCCTCCCATTGGAGCACTGATGGGTAACGTTGATTTTAGTAGCTTGTTTGTAAACCTCTCCGATGAAACCGTGACGTCGCTCGCTGATGCGAAGGCGAGGAACTTGGCTACGCTCAATTACGGGATGTTTGTGAACAACATCTTGGAGTTTTTGATTGTCGCGTGGGCGCTCTTTATGCTTGTAAAGCTGATGAACAGACTGCGCAGACAGCAGGAGAAGAAATAGTGAACTCCGACAGCACATGATCTGTGAGTCTTCTATAGTGGAACATTCTTCCCTGTCCCGGTTTTAATGCGATGCCCTTTCATAAGTCCACGCAAGTCGCGAAGGGCATCGCCCTCGATTTGTCTCACTCTTTCCTTCGTAATATTGAGCCTCGTGCCTACATCTTCCAAAGTTTCTTCATGCTTGTATCGATGCGTAAGGACAAGGCGACGGCGAGGCGAGAGTTTTTCCATACAGGAGGTTATGCGTTCATTTATCTCTTCCTGTTCCATCTGAAGAACATCGGCATCAGGCTGCTTTTCATCCAGAAAAATTCTGGAAGCGCCACGAATTCCATCCAATGAGACATCTGAACGACGTTTTTTAATATCACGATCTTCCTCGATTCTTTTATACCTATAGATATCAGAGGGGAACAACTCTTCAAAAGTAAAACCGAGTTGCAGGCACAACTTCTCTGTCAGAGCTCTAGAATCGGAAGTAACATCTCTATGCCCAATTAGAGCATTGCTGATAAATTGAGTTTCGGTTCTTGACAATCCTTTATCTCCACATAACGAATTAAACGATTGCTTCTGCAGTTTTCTGTTCCAGTAAATAAGATTATATCTACTGGAAAGGAGTTTCCATCCAGGTGTTTGATCAAGCGACGCATACAGTTTCTTTAAATACAAAGAAGGCGGAAAAATACTATCCACTTCACTACCAAGAGCGTGAGCAACACAAATTAACGCAGACCGAATGCAAGATGTGGTTATTGCGCCAGTGAGCAATCTACTTATGCTTGAAAGATGAGAAGAGTCTCCAAGCAGCGCCTCCAGACAAGCGGTAAGATTTCCCCCATAATCTTCTGCAAGAATTTGTTCAAATGTTCGCTGTTCTGGCCCTCGATCGTTACCGGTTGAACCTTCAACCTCCGCTGCCCACGCCTCCTCCGTCTCCATCATTGATCTTTTATAATTATCCATACAATAATATTACTTATTTGCAATTATATTGCAAATGCGAATATCATCCGCTTTTACCGAGTAGAAACACTGTTTTCCTATTCAATCCCATTCATTTTTATATCAAAATGATACAATTTCCCCCTCCCGAACGTAAATGCGTATTCTGAAACGCCCTTTCCGTGGCTAGAGCATTACTGCGGCATAAGAAAAACGCTCAACCCTGTGAAGGATTGAGCGCAGGGAAACAGCAATAACCGGGGGAGGCTTACGCAGAGGGGGTGCTATACCCCATCACTTTGGCCATGTCCCAGAAAGGCAGATCCTGTCGGTCGAAAATAGCCTTATATGCGGCTGCGACGGCAGAATCGAATCCTGCAAAGAGCGCGCGAACGCGCTTCCTCGCTTCATCACTCATGAGATTTCCCAGTTCTTCCTCCAGCCGTAAAGCACGACCCCGGGCAAACCCGGGTTGAGCATGCCGCCAAGCGATCATGCGCTTCTTGTAAACGTCCTGCTGGGCCCGTGAGACATACCCGCCGGCAATCGCAGAAGCGATGTCGAGGTTCTCCTCGCGAAACAAGCTGTCCCCTTCGGCAACAAAGTCTTCGGGGTCCATGCCTGCGGTGGCAAGGTCCGCCAATGCAACGGCGCGAATTATGATCATACTTTCGGGGTTCAGATTCGACTGCTTCACTGTCTCTGCCTGAACATCCCAACACGGGACGGTCGCCAGAATCGCGTCGCGGACAGCGCCGCAGTCGGCCCCTGTAAAGCGACCGACCGACTTCATCCATGCCACTGCTTCATCAGCAGAAGCGGCTTCGTTAGTACCGGCAAACCGGCGACGCAGGACACGTCCATCCGGATGACGGATTGCCTCCCAATCCTGAACGGTGTCGTGGAAGGCTGCTGCAATGCAGGCAAGCATCACCTGGTGATCGCTTGCACCCATTGCTCGTGCGAGTTCTTCGGACCGGCTCATCACCGAAACGGTGTGAGGTAGGCCATGGAACTCCAAGCGGCAATCCGCAACGACCCCGTCCCCGTAACGGGACTGGATCGAGTGCAGTGCCTGGTGGGCGGCCGCGTTGACGAGACTATTGACTGCGGGAAACGTTCTCATGAGATTTTCCTTTCTTCGTACGGGAATGGCATTGCATAGAGAGTCCGGAAACATTCCGAAAACCCTCTCTACGGTCAGCCCTGAATCTCACTGCATGGAACGTTGTGCACCCAGATCCACGCAGTGAGATTCGATTCCCGACGACCGGTGATATCAATGAGCTGTTTCGTGTGCCACCACTTGGTGACGCACCTATTACCTCACGAAAGACAGCCCGTGATAACGAGATATCAACATATTTAGGCCAAAAATCGCACTCCGCAGTAATTAACTTATAATGTTAAAAATTACTCAACCTATACTATTTACTTAAGATCCAAGAACCAAAACACCAAGATCCAGATAATACCCAAATCTCAAATTTTCATTCTTTGAATCTTGATTTTTGGAGTCTGAGATTTATTTGTTTCTTGGTATTTGTCTCTTGTTACCTTTCGTCTTTACCCGGCATCACCCTTGCCCCATGTAAAAAATACCTTGAGATATCTTTCTGCATCTTCAGCGACTGCTTCGCGTTATGCCATACCGTCACCTTATAGTCGGCCCGCATGCTAAACACGTCATCAATAACGGAGAGATCTTCTTTCTTAGTTGAACGGATGGTGCCGAAGATGAGAGCCAGGTGCCTGGCTATGTGATCGGGCAGCACACACTCAAAAATATAATCCCCGTAGATATTGAGGTTGTACCCCTCACGTGGGAACGGGACGTCGAGGGCGATCCTCGATTCAAAGAGATCAGGGTACATGCCGGCTGCTTCGCGATCTAAATACGTGTTATTCCCGTAAAGCCACAAGCACCGCACGCCCTTCTCGTAGATCTTCTTGTAGAACTTCGCATCCAACGTCCGCTTGCTCCATACCCACCAAGCATGCGAGTAGTACTTAAACATGTATTTCTGCGGGGCAACGTGATGCGCCTGCACGAGCAAATGATTCCAGAGGGTCTGCACCTCCAGGAGCGAATGTGCCTCGAACTGGATGCGCGCCCCCGGCTTAAGGGGAAATACATTCAAACTTTTTACCTGCTGCAATGCGTCTTTCCCGGCAAATGCAAAATATTCCAAATACGACAACCACATCATATTGGTCGTGAGTGCCGTTTTCTCCTTCAGGAGAATTTGCGCATCAACAAGCTCGTTCACTTTACGATACAGGTGCTGCACCGTTACTTGTATCTTCTGGGCTTTGAGTTTTTTATGAAGCTCTCCTACAGCAATGCCGGGCTCTTTGGTAACAATCTGCATGATCGCATCGAAGAGCGGATGAACGGGGTCGAGACAGAACATGATTAACATTATAGGTTAATCATGACTTAAGCGAAAGATCTCGTTTAGCCCCCGAACGTAAACGCATACCCCTCCACCCCCTTCCCCTTCAAGGTAAGCACCAGCTCATGTTCCCCATACTCACCCGTGAACAGATTGTATAAATCATGATGGTCGACGGTGAATTCTTTCACCAAGTGTCCGTCGAGTGTGACCTCTGCCTGAAGAGGCCCAGCACCTTCCTCTAGCCCAAGCACCAGGTTGATTTCGCCTCCGATGAACTTCATCAAGATTCCCCCTTCTTCCGATCGTAGAACTTGCCGTTCACCATCGGCCAGTTGCCATTGCCCCGTGAGGTAATACTTATTCAGAGGCAGCTTCATAGGGGCACCCAAGTAATCGACGATGCCATCTGTCGGCTCTCCCTGTGCATTCCCAAGCGCCGGCCAACTGCGTTCGCCAAGATATGTCTCTGGTGACACAGATCGCCGTCCCGTCGTCTCCTCTAAGTCCTCTTTGTCTTCTACAGCCTCATCGTCCTGCATCGTCACTCCAATCTCCGCCAATAAACTCTGAATCGCCTTGTCCGTCTCCTCATAATCTCCTTCCCCGAAATGCGTGTACCGGATATACCCGTCGGCATCGATAAGATATTTCGCCGGCCAGTAGTGATTGGCAAACGCATTCCAGGTTCCAAAGTTATTGTCCTGCACAACAGGGTATGTGAGGCCATGACGCGCGATCGCTTCCTCAACATTTTCCGTCTTCTGTTCAAAGACAAACTCCGGCGTATGAACACCCACCAATACAAACGGTTTATCTTTAAATTTCTCCCAATAGCCCTGGATGTATGGCAACGTGCGAATGCAGTTGATGCAGCTATAGGTCCAAAAATCGATCAATACGACCTTCCCTTTCAATTCCCCCATGTTAAGCGGCTGGCTGTTGAGCCACGGGCCATCGCTCGCAAATTCCGGTGCCCGCGTAAGTTTGGGGAGTTTGGGCAGATCCTGTGATGAACTGTTTGAAGGCACGGGGGTTAACATACTCTCTTCCCTGTCTGCTCCAAAGAGGCTGTCCTCGATGCGGGTGCCGATTTCCCCGAAGGACGTGTTATCGAGCAGCCAGATCTGTAACCGCTCGAAGGTATGGAAGTGCAGCATTATGGCGGTAACTACAAGTACCGCCCCAGATACCTGTTTAATCACACCGGTGTAAGGCGTAATGGCCCGTACACGGTGGACCGCTGCTTGCCCGCCGTATCCGATTAGGAGGAGTGGAACTGCGGTCCCAAGGCCATAGCACAGCAGGTAGAGCATCGCGCGGATGCCCGGCTCGTCACGTACCAATGTAAGGGCAAAGCTGAGAGCGGGGCCGGCGCACGGCACCCATACAAGCCCGAGCGTAAGACCGATGACAAACGCCGTCCACGGCGACTCTTTCCCAAGGCTAGACTGCGCACCCTGTTGTACATTGGAACCCAATTGTTGGATCTTGGTTGCAATGGTTCCGCCGACTTCCATAGCAACAATTCCCAAAATCGCTGCACTAATAACGGTGACAATCCCCTTGTCCCAAAAGAAGAGCGAGCCTGCGACTGCGCCCACAATCTGCACCCACCTTTTATGTGTCAGAAATCCAAAACCAAAGAGCAGCAGAATATAGTAGGTGGCGATACGTAAGATGTCTGCGAATTCAACGAAGCTGCGTAGCACTGTCTGGAGCAAAAACGTGAACCCGACGAAGCTCACGAGCATGCCTGCAATCACCATCAACGGACGGAGTTTGTTTTGCCCTGTCACCGACACACCGAGGACGATCGGGATAAGCGGCAGGATGCATGGCAAAAGAATCGTGAGCATGCCAGCGACAAAGAGAGCGAGGGCTAGAGTCATACACACATCAGCGCGGCCATTCGTGGCCGCAGAAATAAAGGCAATAGACAAATACTACCACAAAAAAGCGGCCCCTTTCGGAACCGCCCTTCTATTCTCAGATTACGAGAATTATTCAGCGACAACTTCTGCCTCTACTTCGACATCTGCGTCGTCGGACGAAGAAGAGTCGGAGGAATCGGAAGAGTCGGAAGAGGACGAAGAACCGTCATCCATCATAACCTCGGCCTCGGCATCCACAGCTGCATCGTTGATTGCAGCGTCAATCTCAGCATTGATGGCAGCCTCCATAGCGGCGTCATCGGTTACAGCGACGTTACCCTGGCAAGCAACGAGCAGAACGGATAGCGAGAGAGCTGCAAACAGTTTCTTGGACATAGAAAAAGAAGGAATGAAACAAAGGAAGCGGGATTGTAACGATGCCGGGACACCTTAAACAGCAAATTTACTTCACTTTCTACATCAGGGCCAATCATTGAATATACAATACCCCCAGTCCTTTGAGGGTACTGAGGGTGACTACCTCAGCAGGCCGAGGTAGTAAAGCGCGATTGCCCCAAAAGATCCGAAAATGACCGCTATGGGGATCGCTCGGCGGAGTGTGTGGAAGAGCATGAGAGCACCTCCTTTCCTAAGGAGAAGGATAGCACTTTGGCTATGATGATCCACTATATTCATATCGGCTGATAGCTACAAAGTGATGCACTTTAAAGGTCGACGGGCTTTAACCGAAAGAAAGCTACTTCTTCGCCTTCGCCTGATCCGGCCTCCCCTCCGTCATCGACGACGGACAATCCTGCTTAAAAATACATGCTCCGCACTTCCTCCCCCGCGCCATACAGACCGCTCTTCCATGGCTGATGAGAAGTGTTGTCACATCGCGCCAGCGTTTTTGTGGAGCCGCCGCCATCAAATCCAACTCGATTTTTTTGGGATCATGATGCGTTGATAGGCCAAGACGTTGAGCGAGCCGTTGCACATGCGTATCGACTGCAATACCTTCATTGATATTAAACAAAGCCGACAGAAGAACCGATGCAGTCTTGCGCCCGACGCCGGGCATCCGCGTCAGCTCGGCGATCGTCTTCGGCATCTCCCCGCCAAAATCACTGATCAGCATCGAACATGCCTCCTGAATATGCTTCGCCTTCATCCGGAACGTCCCGCAGCTGTGAATATCTACTTCGAGCTCATTACGAGAAATCCTCACATAATCCTCCGGCGTTTTATATTTCGGGTACAGGATCGTCTCCGTCACGATGTTCACCCGCGCATCGGTACATTGCGCACTCAGAATCACCGCCACCATCAGGTCGACCGGCGTGCGGAAATGGAGGAAGGTTTTGGGCGGTTTGTAGAGCCTCGATAATTCTGTAAGAACCCGATTCATTGGAATACTTTCTGATCGCATAGGTAGTATTGAGTATTGCTTGTCCACCGGTAGTCGTCTATTTCCTATGACTTTTTTTGACACTATGATTTCAGCGCTAGCTGCTGCTTAAAATCGATAGTGTCTTATTCTTAACATCACTCACT
>JAYUSS010000103.1:0-15514 GCA_043755535.1 Candidatus Peregrinibacteria bacterium
CTTATTTCTATGTGCTATAGAGGCATGTCAAGAAAAAAGTAGGGGGGAATCGACGACTACACGATTTAGCCATTCTTATGCTGGCTGCGCGGCAGAATACTGAAATTTGCCCGCTGTACAAGCACTATCGATCAAAAATGCAGTAACCGACTATTCTCGCTTGGTATAGAGCTTCCCTCCCAGCCACACGCTTGGGAAGGCAAGGACGGCGAGCGCAATCGGATACCACTGATTCCCGAATTGCCACCCGACAACTATGCCGACAATACCGCCGATCGTTCCGATGATGCCAAGAGCTGCAACATGTTTCATCTTTGGTGCAGGTGTCAATTTTGCCGCTACCCATCCGCCAAGAATGGTGAGGACGGTGCGATAGGCGAGCGCAAGTCCGAGCATCCAGGGAACGTACGCCTCCGGCTCAGTCGCAGGAGGAAGAACGCCGGTCGATTCCATGACAATATCGGTTGTGACTGAGAGCACAAAACGGTGACGGGCAGCCCCGTCACCACAGCGCTCACAACATTGTCATGTCGAAATAGCTTGATCTGCACCTGCCACTCCATGCTTCTGCCGGAAATTCCGCACTTCCCGCTCGAGCGCCTTTCGGCCAAGCAGCATGAAGAGGCCAGGACGAATCATGATTTCCACAACGAGCGAGAGTAGGGACCCTCCGAATAAGGTGATACCCAAAGGGTAGAGGATTTCCGTACCGGGCTTCCCCGCACCCATGATCAGCGGGATGAGTGCAAGGAGCGTGGTCGCCGAGGTCATGACCATCGGCGTGATGCGATTCAAGCTGCCACGGACAATCAGCTCTTCGCTGAAGGGCATTCCTTCTTCTGTAGCCTGATAAATGTAGTGCTCAATCAGCAGGAGACCGTTTCGTGCGGCAACTCCAAGCAGCGAGATAAGGCCGACAAGGCTAGCGAGGTTCACGATATTCCCTGCAAAGAGAATCGCGATCATTCCTCCGAGGTACGTTACAGGCACGATGATAAGCACCTGTAGCACAAAGGCCATGGATCGAAACTTGAAGTAGAGTGACCCGATGACGCCGATGAATGCGAGAATGCTGAAGAACATCAGCTTTCTTGATGATTCTTGCTGACTTTGGTACGTGCCCTCATAGCTGAGGAAGTACCCTTGGGGCAACGTGAGTTCTTTGCCAACCCGCTTCTTCAGAGTCTCGATGATCGTGACGCTATCTCCGTCAAGAATGCCGGACGAGATAACCACACGCCGCTGCCCATTGTCGTGGCTGATGCTGCTGCGCCCCTCCTTGATGGCAATGTCCGCGACAGCGGAGAGAGGAATGACCGTATCCCTCGGCGTACGGATAAGCAGCCGCCCGACATCCTCGGGGGAGCGCAGGGAGCGCTCGTCGAGACGGATCACGAGCGGGAAGCTTCGCGACCCTTCGAGGATCTGCCCGATTTTCTCCCCTGCGAGCTGTACTTCGAGGATGTCAGTAAGGTCGCCGAACACGAATCCGTATTGCGCGGCTCGCTCGCGGTTTGGTGTGATAACGACCTGCGGCACTGCAACACCCTGTTCTACGACGGGATTCAGTGTGCCAGGGATTTGCGCCAGAATATCGCGGATCTGGTTTGCATAAATCTGCAGTTCGTCCAAATCCGGCCCGAAAATCTTGATGACGAGCGGAGCGCGCACGCCGGAAAGAAGGTGCTCGATCCGATGAGAGATCGGCTGGCCGATACTCACATTCGCTCCCTGCAAGTTAAGGGAGGCAAAGGTGGTTTTGACATCGGCTATGATATCGTCCTTGTTCCGACCGGCGAGATCGATATCGACCTCAAGCTCTGAGACGTTCACGCCGTTTGCATGTTCGTCTTCCTCCGCACGTCCGGTACGTCTTGCCACGGATTTCACGCCCTCAATACCTAAGAGGGCTTGCTCGGCCGAAGAGCTGATTTCACGGGAGTTGATAATCGACGCCTCGGGAGGAAGTGCAATGGCGATTGTGAGGGTTCCTTCATTAAAAGGAGGGAGGAATTCCTTGCCTGCACGCATGAACATCAATGTTGTCAGAACGATCGATACGATGATGATAGTCAACCCGATATGCGGTCTTCGGATATTCCAGCGGATAACGGGTTCGGTGCTACGTTTCAGCAACCGCACGATCCATGTTTCCTTCTGATCCTGCATGAGTCGCGAACGCGGTAGAAGGTAATACGAAAGAATGACCGTAATGGTCATCGCGACGAGGGTGGATGAAAGGAGAGCAACGATGTACGCGATAGCGAGCGGCGCAAGCAGACGTCCTTCGATATTCGAGAGGGAGAGGAGCGGAAAGAAAACAAGGACGATGAGGACAGTTGAGTAAATGATCGAACCGCGCACTTCGGAGGTTGCTCGTGTAACGACTTCAAAAACCGAGAGCGACGGCTTGCGCGTACGGTTTTCCTGTAGCCACCGAATGATGTTTTCCACACCCACCACTGCATCATCGACGAGCTCACCGACCGCAACGGCAAGTCCTCCGAGTGTCATCACGTTAATATCGATCCCCAACCATCGTAGTATGACAACTGCACAGATGAAGGAGAATGGCAGAGAGACCAAGGTGATGACAATCGCCCTCCAGTTTTTGAATCCCAAGAAGAAAACGAGTACCAGAATGACGAAGATCGTGGCATCCCGTGTCGATTCCACGACATTATCGATGCCGTTTTCAATGAATTTCTCCTGTTTGAAGAGGTCCGGATGGATTTCGACATCGTTGCCGAGGCTCGATTCCAGCGAGGCCAGCGCCTCTTCGACACGCTGGGTAAGATCGACGGTATTCACCCCCGGTTGTTTGGTGATGCTCATGACTACGCCAGCTTTCCCATTTACGCTCGCATCCCCGCGCGGATTGACCTGAGCGCCTTTACGCACGGTGGCAACGTCGCGTAGGTACACGAGCGCTCCCTCGTGCTGGGCAATGACGGTGTTTCCCAGAAGTTCAACGTCGGAAGTGCGGCCGAGGATGCGGATGGGATATTCTGTCGTATCGGTCGAAACAAACCCTCCGCTCTTATTTTCAGAAATTGAAATAAGCTTCTCTTCAAGTTCCGCAATGGTCATCTGTGCGTTTGCAAGCCGCACCGGATCGACAAGAACTTGGTATTCTTGGATTTCGCCGCCAAGCACCGTCACCTGTGCGACGCCGGGCACCGTGAGAAGCTTGGGGCGCATCGTCCAATCCGCGAGCGTCCGCAGATCCCGCGCGTTTGTTTCGCCGGTCTTGCTGGAGAGACCTACGAGCTGGATTTCCCCCATAATGGAGGAGATCGGTCCCAGTTCCGGTTCGACGCCCGGCGGCAACGGAGAAGACTGCAGCTTTTCGGAAATGATCTGTCGCGCCAAGTAGATATCCATCCCCCAGTCGAATTCCACGAAGACGAGTGAGAGTCCCGGTGCGGACACAGAGCGGACGCGCTCCACATTGGGAGCGCCGTTCATAACGGATTCGATGGGCAATGACACCAGCGTTTCCACCTCTTCTGTTGCCAAGCCTTCCGCTTCACTAAAGATCGTGACCGTAGGACGGTTGAGATCCGGCAGGATATCGACGGGTGATGTGACCGTGATGTACGTCCCGTAGATCAGAAACAGGGAAGATCCGATGAGTACGGCGACGCGGTGTGTGAGTACTAGCCGAACGAAGCGATCAAAAAAATTCATAGGTTTAAGGAGGTATTAAAGCTTCTTCGTATCAATTTCTAGCCCCGGGGTGAGTTCGACTGGAGATTTTACGATGATCCAGTCTTTTGCGGTGAGGCCGGATTTCACGTAGGCGTATCCACCGTTCACGAACATGACTTCAATTTTTTTTGGTTCAGCGGTTACATCAGAACTCACAGTCCAAACAGTGCTGGAATCCTTGCTCAGCTGCAGCGCAGCTTCGGGGATGACGAGCAGGGAAGGGTCTTGCGTGACGGGAATCTGCACACGAATGGTCATCTGCGCCAAAACACGATCTGCATTGTCCTGCGTGGGCACATCTGCCTCCACTTGAATCGTCCTGGAATCGGGATCGACGGACTGCGCAATGCGTTGAATGACGGCGGTAAATTTTTCTGAAGGAGCCGAAGTCGGCGAGAAGGTGACAGTTGTGCCAACTTTCACGAACGGAAGATCTGCCTCAGAAATATTGAAACGGATGTACTTTTTGCTGTCATCGATCAAGTTGAAGACGGGTTTCTCGAGCGTTACGCTTTCCCCGGCATTTACATAGCGCTTGGTGATGACACCGGAAAATGGGGCAATGACCGTGCGTCCTGCACCCATCTGCTGCTGCAGCCGCACAATATCGGCAGCGATGATATCTGCATCGAGATTTGCATTGTTGCGGTCACCTTGGATTTCTACGAGTTTCTGTTGTGTTACTGCCGTGAGGCGGTCTTTCTCAGAAGGAAGCTGATTTTTCTGCTGCGCAGCAGTGCCATTTGCCTCATTTCTTTCTGCATCCAAAAGAATGGTCTGCTGTTCAGCACTTGCTAAAATTCGTAATTTTTCAGCCTCCAAGCTCTTCACCTCGCTATCCGCATCTGTAAGGTCTGTCGTAATCTCTAACACGTGATCTGTCACTTCCGCAATTTCGCCCCGGATAGCATCTACTCTCGTACCGCTCAAAGCCGGGCTTTCCGATAGGGCTAAAGATATTTGGCGTCCTGTTTGCCCCAGCTTGGCTGCCTCAGCGACAATGGTCAGCGGATCGGAAGTGCCTGCTTTCATTCTTCGTTCAAATTCAATGATTTTAATTTCAAATGCCTCGCGATCTAGGCCGCTGGGCATCCTTACTTCTGGACGGCGATAATAATTGAATGATGAGTTATTAAAGTAATTGGAAATACCATCCGAACGAGTGAATAACACTTCATTAAGAGCATCGAGCAAATCATACGCGGCACTGTTGACTGCATTAAGGCGCTGATCCCTCTTTAGTTTTAAGCCGGCAATCTCGGCATCAATTTTGGCTATTTCGGCATCGCGCTCTTTCTGAGAGGCTATAGCCTGTGCATCGAACTTTTGGAGTTTGATACTAAGCTCTTGATCCACCGCAGTCGCTTGAGAATCAACCTTACGCAGTTCCGCATTCCGTTCCTGTTCGGCGGCTTTTATATGTGCATCAACTGTCAGTGCTGCCCGTTGACGAGCGATTTCTAACTCTTTTTTCTTAAAGGTAATTTCAGCGGCCAATTCCTGCTGGCTTTGATCGGCTCGCAACAACGCCAGAACCTGCCCCTGCTTTACACGGCTACCAAGATTTGCTGAGAGTGTCTGGATGACACCGTCTAATGAAGGATAGAGATCTGCCTGTTGTTGCGCGAAGACCTGTCCCGCAGCCTCTATATTTACTTGGACTTTATCGGCACTCTTTGGCTGTTCGACAGTGACTACGGGGAAAGCAGAAGTGTTGCCTGTTACCTCTGAGCCTTCATGGCCTCCGTCATGACCTGGTGCGGCGTCAGCATTGCCTTGGACGAGAATAAAGGTGATGAAGATGCCAGTGACGCCGAATGCCACAACGGCAGAGCCCGTTTTGAGATTCAAAAAGCGAAGAGCGGGAGGACGTTTCCCCCACGCTTGCCGGAGGATGGTAAGAAAAGATTCGATAGTCATGAGTAAAATGGGAAGAAAATATCAATCGCGGTGAGGCGGTTGGTTGCTGTCGTCGTGAGATGAGGAATGGCCGTGTGCAGGTTCGTTCGGATCATCCACATGGTCAGCGGGGGCGGCAGCCGAATCATCATGTGGCTGCACGTTTGTTTCTCCGGCATGATGGTCATCGGAAGATGCCGCACCATCTGCGCGTTCAGGAGAAACAGCAGCAGCAGTCGGCTCTGTATCGTCGGTTTCTTGTGACGTGGCACTCGTACCTGCGCAGCCGACGAGAGCGATTGTTAGAAGTGCGGGGATAAAATGTTTCAGAGAGGTTTTCATACACATAAAATTGAAAATAAATAAAAATATACGCAACATAAACAACACTTTGCAGTGCGCTTATGAACGTATCGAGGATGTTTTAGACCCTCATCGAGACCGTCGCCGCAAACAATGAGGCATATTCAAAAAGAGGCGCATCCCTTCCTCTGAAAGTGTGCAATGCCTCTGTTGGGTGGTGAACGATTTTGGTGATGAGATGAGGCGCAAGTCCAATTGCTCCTGTAATGGAAGTTCGTTGTCCAGATGGTGTTGTGATAGCCACTTGAGGCGAATTTTCATAGCAGCCCTCTCCGTCCAAATCAGAGGTTGATGAATCAATAGCGACCTTATCTACACTATCTATGTGCTCCATCAGATGAGCGGATGCCTGAGCCTCGCTTTTCTCCTGAATATGCAAAACATCACTTAGTGCGCCGCCCAGCAGGAGGGAGAAAGTGAGAAAGCCCGTAATCAATCGAAATGGGCGCATTGGTAACGTATTGTACCAAAGATAGTTTTGTTTTGCAATAGCGTAAATGTCGAGACTGCCCGATATTATTTTGCTCACTCTGAGAAGCAGGTTTTTTTGAATTTAAAAGTTGTATTTCTCTAATAAAGAAGGGGCCCGAAGGCCCCAATTCTCATTTCTGTGCACATGCATTGCACTTGTAGCATTTGGTACAGACCTGGCCTTGTGCCTTGCAATCGGCACAGCCGCCTTCCTTCATTGGCGCTTTACAGGTGGGACAGTTCGTATCTTCCATAAAAGATAGGGGTAAGAAGAAAAAAATAATACTAACACTATGACGCTTGATTGACATCGGCATTACTTAATTGTCCTTGCATATAATGAGGTTACTACGGTCGCACAGGGATGGAATCTCACTTATGGAAGAACTTTAAATTGCCCCATCATTCCATTCGTAAGGTGTTCGGCGATGTGGCAGTGCACCATCCAGTCACCGGGGTTCGTCACGTCGAGAAGAATATCGACCGTCTGTCCAGCGGGCACTAATACCGTGTCTTACAGAATCGCTCCAGTGTCTGCTCGGAATAGATCGGCTGGATCGTCGCATGCTGGATACTAAACTTCTCCTGACAGAGTTTCTCGATGGCAGTAATGATCCTGTCACAATCACAGACATCATCGATTTTTACCGTCACTTTGCAGGTGAGATGATGCTCTGATGGATTCTGACTCCATACATGGATATCCCCAACAGAGGAGACTCCTTTTATGGCCTTCACCGCTTTCTCGAATTCCTCGTAATCAAATCCTACAGGAGCAGACTGCAGGAAGTACCCCATCCCCTCGCGGAAAATGCCCCAGCCGGTCCTTGCCATGAAGAACGTAATGAGGAGTGCTGCCGCCACGTCGAAATAGATAGAGGGGTAGAAGTACGTAAGTACAGCGCTCGTCACGACTGCCGCAGATCCAACGGCATCATAGACCATGCAGGAAAAGGTTCCCTTCGCGTTGAGGCTGCAGCAGGCATCTTCCTTGAGCCATAGGGCTGATGTGAGGTTTACGATAAACGCGATGGAGCCAACGATGATCACAGGGAGAATCGCAACCTCTTCTGGGGAGATCAGCAGTCGCATGGCCTGAAGAAAGGCTAAAAGAGAAGTCACAAGCAGGAGACAACCTTTCACAAATCCTGCGAAAGCATCCATCCGTTTGTAGCCGAAAGTGCGCCGTTCGTCGGGAGCCTGTTTGGTCTTCCGTTCGCTGTAAATACTGAGCAGCAACGCGGCTGCGTCATCGACATTCATTAGGCCATCGGCCAGGAGCGCACTACTCCCTGTAATAATGCTTGCCACCAGCTCCAAGACAGCGAGGCCTCCATTAAGGATCAGCGCCCAGATGAACCGCTTTTCCAGCGAGCCAGGTCGTTTGCTATGGGATCCATGATCTTGTGTCATGCTGCGGAGAGTGAAAGTGCATCGAATACGCGATTGAAGGCTTCCTGAGCAGTTCGGGCAGTTCGCTCTACCGAGGATCCTGTAAACGGCTGCAGTGCGACTGCCGGGAGAAACGCGGAAATATGCGTCTGGCCATTCTCCTCGCGCAGCACTACATTGCAGGGTAACGCGAGGGCTACATCGACGTTATCCTGCAATGCTTCGTAGGCAAGCTGAGGATTACATGCTCCGAGTATTTTATGCGGATAGTGCTCAATGCCAAGCTTCTCTTTGAGCTTCGCCTGGATATCAATTTCGGAGATGATGCCGAAATTCTCCCGCAGAAGCGCTTCCCGTACTTTCGGTTCCGCTTCCTGCAAAGAGAGCGGCAGCATAAGAGAAAAGCTGTAGGTAGTTGTAGGTTCCATACATGGATAAAGGAAAAAATAGAAAATTAACGGACATTGATGACGCCCATCATCCCATTTGTGAGGTGCTCCGCAATGTGACAATGAAACATCCAATCGCCAGGGTTTGTCACATCCAAGAGAATATCAACAGCTTGTCCTTTTGGCACGAGTACCGTGTCCTTCCAAACAAGGTTGGTATTCGGTTTTCCATCAACCGAAAGCACAAGGAAGCGCTGCCCATGGAAGTGGATAGGGTGTTGCATCGGATGATCAGAACCGTCGCTTTCTTCATCATTTACTATCCGAATTTTTACTTTATCGCCGACCTTGAACTGATACTTGATATCCATATTCTCTGCTTTTGTCGCCTCATCGATGAGCTTCCACTTCGTATTCATTTTCGTCGACATGATGTTTTGCGAAGGCATAGGGTCTTCCCACTCGATGCCATCCTCATTTTCGGCTGTGGTACTTCCTCCGTTCCCGCCACCATGTTGCATCTGCTGCGAGTCTGTCGTGTTCATCATGCCCGCCATCATCGACTCGACAGAGAGATGAATCGTTTTATCAACCGGCTTATCGAAGTATGAGCGGAACGCATTGATATTCGCTACCACATCGGTGTTCTGCTGCAATGATGAAAAAGAATCATTCGATGCAGCATTGCCATTGGAGACGCTTACCTTCCCCAGAAGCCACGTTCGCTCAGGGCTGACGCTTTCGATGTTGTATGTTCCCGCTTCCTCAAACTGCACCTCGACAATGGCTCTCTCCGATGGCGAGAGAACAAGAGAATCAATAAGTTCTTCGCGTTCCTTCCTTCCGGCATCCCCACCAATCAATTTCATTTTGGTATCCCCAAAACGCACATTGAAGGTTCGGGTGTTCGCCGCATTCGTGAGATAGAAACGGACGGTGGAACCACGCGAAACCGCGAGGTCGTAGTCCGTCTTTCCGTTCACGAGCATCGTATTTCCGAACCGTCCCATGAGCGCATGGTCGGCTTCCTTTTCGCCATAGGGTACGGGCAATCCGTTCTCCAGCAGCATATCATCGAGCATTAGCACCTCTTCGCTGTTTACGGGATTGTAGGCAGCTGAATCTTTAGGTGTGACCCAAAGGTTTGCATAGAGACCCATATCCTGTTGCAGATCTTCGCGGACGTGCGGGTGATACCAGAACATGCCTTCGTCTGGGACTTTGACGGTGTAGGTAAAGCTCACTCCCGGTTCGATGGCATCCTGTGTCAACCCCGCAGTGCCATCAAACTTGTTTTCCAGCCGGATACCGTGCCAGTGGATCGTCGTCGGCACATCGGTGTTATTCGTGACATTCACCGTAAACGTAGATCCCTGTTTCACTTTGAGAGTCGGTCCAGGAAACTGGCCATTGTAGGCATACATGGCAAAGTCTTTTCCGCTGATCGAAGCGCGAACAAGTTCAGGATTGAGGGTGATCGTCTCTCCGTCACGCACTTCCATAATCGCGGAAGGTTTCACTTCAGGAAGTTGGCTTACGTCTTTGCCCTGTGCCGGTAGAAATGACCCCTGCATCATCCCGTTCCCGTTCTGCATCATGCCATTCCCATGCTGCATACCACCACTGGGCATGCTGGGGGAACAAGCTGCAAGGAAGAGTGTGCCGATGAAGAGAAGGGGTAATAGAGTTTTCATAGATCAAAAGAAAGAAGATGAATGGAAGCGGAGACGAGGGAGAAACTGAATGAGAAAGCCTGCAAGCATTCCAGCAATAAGACTAGCGACGATCGCAGTCCACTTGTCTGTCGTGCCATACTGGAACTGCGGCTCAAAGAATTGGGAAGTGAATCCGTAGAGGATCACGCTATGTAGTGTCCCTACGATTAGTCCGCGTATAATGGCGGATTGCTCTCGGAGTAAGTCAATCACAATTGCCGGCACGAAACATGAGAAAATCATCAACCATCCCGGCGTGTGATCATGTGGCTGTATCGGAAGATTGGGTGCCACCTTTTCACCGAAGTTCATCGCTGCGAAAAGCATAAAGATCCCCGCGACAGATATAGCACTGCCGAATCTTCCCATCCATTGCTGTGAGAGAAGAAAGAAGAAGGCGATAATCCCGCTCCCGACTGCAGCTCCGGCGAATCCTATGAGATGGTACGGACCAATTGGCTCCAATGGGGAAGCGAGGAAAAGTAAAAGACTCAGCGCAGAGGCCAGTGCAACGCTTTGAAGGATGTGTTGTGCGACAATGTCTTTATCTTTCTGTAGGTGATGGAAAAGGAAGAAGAAACTTCCGACAAGTGCCAGAATGAGGATGACGTGCGGCGGACTCCAGACGATGAGCGGACTATTGATCGGCTCAACTCCAAAGATCTGATGCCATACCTCATCAAACGGCGCAGAGGCAGGCACAAGGAATAGCACGATAGCAAGCCACTTCATAGATTGTTCTTTCGTTTTCCACCAGCCGTAGAATCCTGTCGCGATAGCGACGATCACCGAGGCATAGAGCAGGAAGTGCGGCGGCGACCAGAAGGACTCTCTGCCGAGCGCTCCGTGCCACCACACGTCCCATGTGCCCGCGAGTACCGCCGAGAACAAAGCAGTGGTGATAAGCCGTATGAGGAGAGAGTGTTTCATAGAATTATGGAGGAGAGAGCTACAGATTTTTCGTACGCTGTTTTTTCACTGATGGCATTTGGCATGCTTCACCATCGCCCTTGCGCCCCATCAGCAGCATCACTCCGCACATGAGCGGGCAGATGAGGAACGGAAGGAATGGAAGGATTGCATATGCATTCACCACGCCGGTCCAGATCAGAAGTCCAATGATCCCGGCAATACCGAGGAGGACGTACAGTGTTTTCCGCGAGCAGCAAAACATGAGAGAGGGGGAAATTAGAGAGAACCTACGGGAGCCATACAGGGTATTTCGGGATCAGCAATGCAATTCTCCGTCGGTGGCTCTCCGCGCTCAGGGCAAGTTTTGGAGTACATGCAGGCATCATCTGTCATCTCTTGCCACTGCGTTTCCCAGAGTGTGTCGCTAGCACCGTAACTGAAGAGAATCTTGTCCGTATTCTTGAAGACATAGGATGGATCAAGGAACCGCTCTCCTCCGTTCACAATCATTCGCCAGCGGGTCTTCCCGTCGGCGCAGAACTCCTGCCCATCATCAATATTCATACAGTCCTTCGTCATCGTGATTCCGAGAGAGGAGAAGAGTTCGCCAATTGCAATTCCAGGCTTGTGGCGGTGGATCACATCGCCGTTACCGTCGTGCAGATGGAAGAATTGGTGCAGCGGCTTTTCTTTGCCCGACATGTACTTCTCCTGAGAGAGATCGATCTTCGTCCTGTTGACGTAGAGGGCGACATCCGCGTGCGTATGATTGGGATCGGGGTTAACAGCGGGCCCCATCGCCGCATTGCCCGAGCTAAGCTTGGCGAAGCCAAGGAAGAGCGCCGTGAACCCGACGGCCATGAAGACGGGCGCAAGATCGGAGAGCCAGTTTTTCCGCTCTGGATGGAAGCCTTTGAGGAGAAGCGAGTTGGTGACAACTGATACTGAGCTGAACGCCATCGCAAGTCCTGCAAGTTCAGGACGAAGAATGATGCCCCAATGCATGAAAGCACGAGCGGCAATCGGAATACCGATCACGTTGAAGAACAATGCGAAGAACATATTTTGTTTGATCTTATTTACCGTCGCGCGGCTGAGCTTGATGGCGGTTACCACATCTCTAAGATCGTTCTTTACCAGCACGATGCCCCCTGTCTCCATCGCAATGTCCGTACCACTGCCCATGGCGATGCCAAGGTCTGCCTGTGCGAGAGCCGGACTATCGTTGATGCCATCACCGACCATCGCGACACGGTTGCCACCCATTTGGAGTTTTTTGACCTCATTGGCTTTTTCTTCGGGTAACACCTCTGCAAGTACATTCTCAATGCCTGCCTGCATGGCAATAGTCTGCGCCGTGCGCTTGTTATCACCTGTAATCATGTAGACACTCAGACCCATGGCTTTGAGCCTGCTCACCGCTTCTTTGGACGTGTCTTTGATGGTATCTGCAACGGCGATGATCCCAAGCACCTCCTTTTCGTCACTCAGGATCATGGCCGTCTTTCCTTGTTCCTCCAATGTCCGAAGCTGCTGTTCAATCCCGCTTGTCGCAATGTTGAACTTTTCCATAAGTTTTCTGTTACCGAGGAAGTATGTCTTCCCGTCCAATATTCCTTCAATCCCATGGCCGGGGATTGCTTTGAACTGTTCCGCCGAAGAAAGAGTCATGCCCTTTGTCTTCGCATGATTCACGATACTTTCTGCAAGCGGATGCTCAGACCCTTGCTCAAGCGATGCGGCAATTTGAAGAATGTGATCGTTTCCCCCTCTCCCCTCGGGGGAGGGGGTTAGGGGGAGGGGGAGGACGTTCACGATATCCGTCACTTCCGGCTTTCCCTTCGTGAGGGTTCCCGTCTTATCAAACACTATCACAGACACTTTATTCGCAGCCTCCAGCGGCTCTCCGCCTCTGATGAGGATGCCTTGCTCCGCACCTTTGCCGGTTGCAACCATGATGCTCGTCGGAGTCGCGAGCCCCATTGCGCAGGGACAGGCAATGACAATGATAGAAACGAAAGCAAGAAGAGAGAAAGTCAAACCCGCACCAAGCAGCATCCATATTGCGAATGTAAGGATGGCGATACCAATAACGGCAGGAACGAACCACGAAGAAATCCAGTCAGCATATGCCTGAATGGGAGCTTTGGATCCCTGTGCGTCTTCGACAAAGCGGATGATCTGAGCAAGGGCAGTCTCTGAGCCGACTTTCTCGGCACGGAACTCGATGGAACCGTGACCATTAATGGTCGCTCCAAAGATCCTGTCTCCTTCTTTCTTCTCCACCGGAATACTTTCTCCCGTGAGCATGGATTCGTCGATGGATGAAAGACCTTTGAGCACCACACCGTCCACTGGAATCTTTTCTCCGGGTCGTACAATGACCGTGTCTCCTGTTTGTACTTCTTCGACAGGAATATCGACCGCTTCTCCATTGCGCATGACGCGTGCAGTTTTCGCCTGCAGCCCCATAAGCTTCTGAATAGACTCACTTGTTTTGCCTTTGGCGCTTGCTTCCATCCATTTTCCAAGGAGCACAAAGGTGATGAGCAACGCGGCAACTTCAAAGTACAGATCATGCATCTCGCCAATCATTGTCCCCTCCGTCACAAAGTGGCTGATGAAGTTATAGAGACTGTAGAAATACGCGGTAGATGTTCCGATGGCGATCAGGCTATCCATGTTAAATGTGCCCATCTTGAGGCTTGACCAGAAGCCTTTGTAAAATCCGTAGCCGAGCCAGAACTGGACAGGTGTTGCGAGAATGAGCGACACGATGCCCATGTAGGGCATCACCATCTCATGGAAAGCAGAATGCGGGATGAAGGAGAGAACCATGAAGCCGAGCATAGGTAAGCTCAGCAAAAAGCCCGTCCAGAATTTCCGTTTGTAAGAGGAAATCTCT
Source organism: Candidatus Peregrinibacteria bacterium (assembly GCA_043755535.1). Lineage (GTDB taxonomy): Bacteria > Patescibacteriota > Gracilibacteria > Peribacterales > Peribacteraceae > JAKQEM01. The sequence continues at coordinate 13,758 of JAYUSS010000103.1, forward strand.
TCCTGTCTGCGTTTTTTTTCCGCTTCTCTGTCCTGCTCATTGGCAAGGATTGCTTCGTAGCCCGCAGCTTCTACTGCCGCAATGAGTCCCTGCTCATTGACCTGAGCGGGATCGAAGCGGATACGGGCTTTATTAGCGCCGTAGTTTACATTCGCTTCCTCGACACCGGCAGTCTTTTTAAGCTTGCGGGTGATGAGCGCACTGCAACTGGCACAGTGCATTCCTGTAATAGCGAGAGTTGTTTGAGAAGCCATGAGCGGAGGGTGGAGAGCTGGGAAATAAGGTGCATGTAATGAGGAGGAAAAATTAAAAGACAGGCTGTACTTTGTATTTATCGCCGAGTTCTTCTAGAGCTGCGGCCCACTTCTCCTTCGGAAAGTCATCCGTATGTTTTAGCGTCACTTGTTTTGAATTGATATCGACTTCGACACTTTCAATTTCCGGAAAATCCGAACTGACATCTTTAATGAGTGACGAACAAGCCTCACAGTGAATACCGGGGACGGAAACGATGGTTGTTGGCATAAAGAGAAAGAAGGTGAATAAAGAAATTAGCGTTTGGAAAGACCTATGACTTTTACCAATTCGGTAATGAATGCCTCTTTCTCTGACTCAGATTTCGATGTAAGCTTTTTCTCGGCGCAGGTATGGAGATGGTTTTCTAGAATATGCCCTTGGATATGCTTCAGATGCCCCTGCATTGCGAGCACTATCTCGAGAAGTTCTCCACAGTATGCTCCTTCACTGATCATCGTTTTCAGCTTGGTACTGAGGCCATCCAGCCTCTTGAGAGCATCCGATGTTTTCTTCGTGTAATCCTGTCGCATGTATTATTAGGGGTAGGGGGTAGGGGTATAGTACTACCCCCTACCCTTTAAATGCAACAGAGAATCATAGGCGCATAGCAGCACCGCTTGCTACTTCCTGAATGGCAGCACCGATAGCCTCAATCGTGCTTTCCACTCGCTTCCCATTCACAAAGAATGTGGGGGTGCCGTTGACGTCTAGTTGCTTGCCTTCCTGCTGCGAGGCTTCGACAATGGCCATTTTCACATCGGACTTACGGCATCGCTCGAAGAGATCTATATCGAGACCCAGTTCTTGCGCCCATCCGGAAATGGCAGACGGACTCAGCTTTTCCTGATTCTCATAGTTCATTTCTTTAAATTCCCAGAATTTTTCCTGATCGGCGGCGCACTCGGCGGCCTCTGCCGCTTCCTTGGAATAGCGGTGGTTGGGGTAGATGGGAAAGTGCTTCACCTCGTAGCGCATCTGCGAAGCGTACTGCTCCAGTAGCGGTTTGATGACTCTCGTCTCAGCCGCTCGGCAGGCTTCGCACTGGAAATCGATGAATTCCGTCACCGTCACTGTGGAGTTCACATTGCTCCTCGGATGGGCAGGACGGTTGGATTGGGTATCGATCCCTGTTGTATCGACACTGCATGCTGCAAGCACAATGGTGCTCAAAAGAAGAAATGATACGCCGTATATTTTCATGGACAGGGTAGAAAAAAGTAGAAAGTTATTCAGCAAGAATGGCATCAAAAGCTGTCTTGAATGTTTCATACGGATACGCGCCGCTGATCAGTTGGCCTTTTCCATCGGGTCCGATGATCCAGAACCCCGGCGTACCGCTGATACCGGTAGTGGAACCATCGGCCATGTCGTCTTTCACTTCCTGGGCATATGTGCCGCCATCGAGACAGGAATCGAAATTACCCGTGTTAAGTCCGAGGTCCTTCGCAAACTGTTTGAAG
>JAYUSS010000104.1:0-15403 GCA_043755535.1 Candidatus Peregrinibacteria bacterium
CTTTGTGGATGTGTTTCGTCATACGAATAGCCTACCCCCTCCACCTGACGACCGCCCGCAGCAAGCTGACGGGGTATTCCTCCTAGGGGAATAAATTCCCCTACACAGTGAATTTACGCTTTCGCAAACTCCGGATCACTCGAAAGCCTGCTTTCCTCGGGCAACACCTGTCCAAAGTACTTGCTGTTCGCCTTCATATTATACGGCGTCTCGGCGGGGCTCGTCATCATTTCGAAGGCAAGCTGACAGACGCGCGAAGCCCAAATTTAAAAGTCTCCTATAGCTCTCGCTGTTGCATTTCCACCTATACTCTCTCCATACAAATCCATCTGGGGCACTGGGTCATTTTCGCCCCTCATAATGGCAAGGATTCTATTCCGAGGAGTCCTAGCGTTCATCCATGCAGAAATATCTCCCGACACGCTGCGTAGGCGCTCCGAGAGCTGCAAGAGTCCTTTCGTGTCCAGGCTCGTTCCGACCTTTCTCGTGTCACCATCATTCTCCCGTCCCAAGAGAACAATACGCTCTCCATCGAGAACGATACTGCTGTAGTTAATCACTATCACATGGCCATTGGATGAGACGGTGAGGGAATCACCAGCTCTACTCGTTAACTCTTCAACCTGCCCACCTGCACCAATGACTTTCCTCTTTGTGTTGTGGCTGCTTACCGCAGAGAACAGACGGTTGCCTTGATGGAAGGTCACTTCCGGCACTCGTGTGCTGTCGAGGCTCCCTGAATTCCTGCTTACCAATTCAGCAACGTCTGAGCGGCCACTATTCACCCATTCCATATTGTGCCGAACGATGCCGAGTAACACACCTTGCGGTAACTTCTCCAGGGCCGCTTTTACTTGCTCCGCTGGAATCTCGTGTTTGCTCATTGCTGCCACGAAGGCCGACGCTCCCATGGCAGCGAGAAGAGTTTGTAGCCATTCATCACACTTACCCTCTTTCAACTGCGCCCATGCACGCTGTACGGTATGAGGCGGAAGAGAACGGGGGTCAGTCTCCACTGGCTCATGTCGCTCTTCCATTTGGAATAATTCCTTTGCAAAGGTTGCGTCATCGGGTTCAAAACGAGGCTCAAACTGCTGCATAGGACTATTGGAAGCAAATAGCATTGCTAATTTTAAATAAATTTTTACATGTGTCAAGTGCAATCATGCCTAAACCCAAGCTCACGGTCGAGGGTGGCAAACCACTCCTGATATTCTCTTGAGTTCGAATATCCGGCACTGTCACCCACTACAATTACAATACCTTCGCAAACTCCGGATCACTCGAAAGCCTGCTTTCCTCGGGGAGTACCTGCCCAAAGTACTTGCTGTTCGCCTTCATATTATACGGCGTTTCGGCAGGGCTCGTCATCATTTCGAAGGCAAGCTGGCAGACGCGCATGCCAGGGTAGAGCGCAACGGGCAGACGGTTGAGGTTACTGATTTCGAGGGTGATGGTTCCTGAAAAACCAGGGTCCACGAAGCCGGCAGTTGAGTGGACAATGATACCCAAACGACCGAGTGAGCTTCGGCCTTCTACTCTTACCACCAGATCATCGGGGACGGTGATACTTTCCATGGTGACACCCAGGACAAACTCCCCCGGCTGTACAATGAACGCCTCCCCTACCGGGATAGTGATCGTGCGCATATTGCCCTGGAACGTTTCGGGGCGCTTAGGGTCCAAGATGGCAGACCGGCTGTGCTCATAGAGTTTGAACGTGCTACCCAGGCGCAAGTCCATGCTGGAAGCAGCGATGTGCCAGAACATTTCCGGCTGGTCGGATTCGATTTTCACGCGACCGGATTCAATTGCCTTACGGATGTCTCTATCAGATAAGATCATAGTGAACTCAGCTTATAGCTTCTGGCTTCTGGCTTCTAGGGGATCTATGAATTGTGGTTCACAAATATAGTGCACACTATATCTGGTAGGAAAATACTTGAGTTGGAACGAGAGCAGGATCAAAATCGACCTCACACATGAAGACCGAAGCTCCAAAAGCGGCAGACACGCAAAAGCGTAAAAAGGTCGTTGACCGGAAAGATGATGATGAGAACAAAAAAGAGCTTGAGGAAGAAGCGGTTCTCGAAAAAATTGACGACGCGATCGACGATTGCCGCAGGCTGTATGTAAATCCGCTCATTTCCAAAAAAACCCGGGATGAGTACGAAAAATCGTGGGAGGAACTGCGATCTCAGAAAAAAGTCGAATGGATGCAGGAAAACGTCGGACTTCTCATGAATGCTCTTCGAGATGCTGATTCCTACAGACAACATTTTGAATCGGTGCTGAACGATGCCGTTCGGGAGAAGTTGATTAGTACCGACAGCCAGGATCGTTGGTGGGGACGGTTTTATGACCCCGATGTATTGGAGTGGAACCGAAAGCACTGGATAGAGAAAGAGTTTTCCAAAATCCAGAAAGGGTGGAAGGAAACCGCGGAAAAGCGTGACGACGTACTCAAGTTAGCTACAAAAAACGGCCTGACGAAACGGGACATTCCGGAGTTGTCCGACTTGGACAATATCGATGCATTCCTCTCGTTCCACTATCTCACTAAAATCGACAAAACCTCGACGGTCAAAGCACTCATTCTTGCGCACATCAAAGACAAAGAGCGGTTCATCACCTCTGTCCGCAAAGAACTGGATGATTGGGCAAAATCCGGGTGGTTACACAAAACCAAAGTGGGGCCGTGGCTGGAACGTGTCATGAAGAGCGATGACCCCGAGAAGTTCGCGACCGACGTACTCTGGCCCTTCATGCAAAACTGGCAGGAAACGCGCGAAGATTTCGACAAGCTCAATGCGGTACTCGACGGCCAGGATATCCCCCGCGGCTTTAGTCCTGTTAAAGAGGACAAGTTCTTGCTGATGGAGTACAAGCAGCGCACCAGCTACTGCGCGCTCGCATGGTTGCGCCTGCAAAACGTGAAAGAGGAAAACAAGGAAATGGCACGATTCAAGATGCGAATCCGCCATAACCTGGATACGGGTTTCTGGCCCGGTGCAGAAGATGACGTGAAGGAAGCACTCAAGCTAAATAGTGATGACCGGGAGCTGCTTTCGATGCAGGAATACTTGCAGTGCCATCGCTCCGATACAGGAAAAACAGAGGGGGCAGAAGAACCGAACCCCAGTCCCCAGGAACTGGTCGATAGTCTGCGCGTCATGTTCGCACAAATCCCGGGGAGTCTGCGCTGGCTCTACGAAAACGCCGCCATGGACGGGCCACAGGTGCTCCACTGCATGATGCAGATCGTTGGCAACGGCCCATGGGCGGTAGAACACGGGTACACGTCGGAAGCCGATAAACAGAAAAACATGCACGACGAAGCAAACCGTCAGAAAACCGCGGCTTTTATGAAGGAAGGCGTCAGTGAAGGACTAGAGCACAAGATCTTGGATGGAGAAACGGCGGCAGAAGAAGCGATTACGGATGACTGCACGAAAGCCCAATACATTTATATGAGTAAAATGGGGCGAGATGCCGTGCTGCAGAAAGTAAGGCAGAACGCCGGGAATGTAAGCTTCGCCTACTGGAGCATTCTGGAGCCGACGGATATTTCACTCGGTATCCAAAACGGTATCGTAAAAAGCCTGCACTACCCCCTTAAAAGTGCACTGCGCCAGCTTCATTCGCTCGGCTACCGATACACCCGTAGCGGCAGAGCCGAATCGAAAAATGGGCAGGTTGAACCCGTAAAAGACATACAAAAACGGAAGTCGGTACCGTCATTTTCAATGCCGGCGTGAAGCTCCCCGGCTTTCTGCGAAGGCGGGTAAGCCTGATTGCCATACATCCGCCGTCCCGTACAATGCCGATACTTTCCTTCCCGCTTTTCCATGAAGAAAATCCTCCCAATCGCCGTGTTGTTCCTGCTTGCCGGCTGTACTGCTTCGAAATCGCCTGACCTGGCTGCAGCACTGCAAAACCCCCTGTACGCCGAGCAGTATTATGATGCGCAGGTGGAATACATGGTGAGCATGGTGATTGGCGAAGACGAACTCCTGAAAGATGCATCTGTAAAAGCTGCGATCGACACTGCACGATTGGAAGCACTCAAGAATGCAAGAATCGCGACAGAAGACCAGGCAAAAGGAAAAATGGGTTTTGTGGTAAGCGACATGGAACTAGTGCGCGGCGAAGTGCTCCTGCTGGAAAAGATTCTCTACACGGGGCCGGAGTTTGTGATGACACCTGGAATCGATGTGCATGCCTATCTTTCAACCGTTGTTGACCCGCGCGCGGAAGGAACCTTCCCCGATGAATCGGCCATAGACCTGGGGGCTGTAAGCGGCAGCTTTGGTTCCATGACCTACATGGTTCCTGTGAGTGCTGACGAAAGCATGAATACGTTCGTGCTGTACGACGAAGCGCTCAAGCGTATTGTCGGCTTCGCACAACTGCAGGGGCGAAATTAAGCTTCAAAGTTTATAGCCTCGTCGCTGCCGATCCCTTCGCCTTATCAATCGCCTTCTGCAAATCCTGCAGCGTGCTTGGAACCTTCTGGCCATTCACAAAGAAGGTTGGAGTTCCTGTCACACCAAGGGTTTTGCCGCGCTCGTAATCAGCCATGATCGCATCGCGCTTGATGTGCGAAGCGGTACAGCGTCCGAACAATTCCATATCCAAACCGAGTTCCTCCGCCCAGACATCAATCTGGTCGCTGTTCAATTTCTCCTGCTCGGTATAGGTGAGGTCGACGAACTCCCAGAATTTTCCCTGGTCCGCCGCACATTCGGATGCCTCGGCGGCTTCCATCGCATAGCGATGAATGGACGTAAGCGGGAAGTGCGCAAACTCAAAGCGAATCTGCGTTCCATTGGTTTCAATAACGGGCTTCATGAGAAGCTCAAAAGCGGCTCTGCAAGCGGGACACTGAAAGTCACCGTATTCCACCACTGTTACCACGGCGTTTTCACCGGTGGATGGATGGACTGTTTTGGAGGAATCTGCAGAGATTCCGGTGGTATCGACGCAGGCGGTTAAAACCAACGTTGCTGTAAGAGCAAGATGAGAGAGTTTCATAGTACAGACAGAATGACGGGGAAAGATCCAAGATACAAGACGTAAGAACCAAGATCCAAGCACCAAGGTCCAAATTTTGACCTCTTATAGTTTGGATCTTGGAATTTGGATCTTGGACCTTCGAGTCTGGATCTTGGAATTTGGATCTTGGATCTTGGTTTTCTCATCCTATGGTATAGTCCTCCCCCATGTCCTTATACAGAACATATAGGCCCCAGAACTTCGACGATGTTGTCGGCCAGGAACATATTGTGACAACACTGAGGCAAGCTGTAGAACAGGGGCAGCTGGCGCATGCCTACCTGCTGGCGGGTACTCGTGGGACCGGCAAAACATCCACTGCCCGTATTCTGGCGAAGGTGCTTTTGACGCAAGGGATCGACGACCCCATCCTCAAAGAACAGATCATAAAAGGAGTGGAAGAAGGTACACTTACCGACCTCGCGGAAATCGATGCCGCGAGCAACCGTGGTATCGATGATATGCGCAGCCTCCTCGAAAAAATCCAGTTCACACCGGTCGCGAGCGCCGCAAAGGTCTACATCATCGACGAAGTGCACATGCTGACACGCGAGGCCTTTAACGCGCTCCTGAAAACGTTGGAAGAGCCGCCACCCTATGCATACTTTATTCTGGCAACAACCGAGCTCCACAAGATTCCCGCCACTATCCAGAGCCGCTGTCAGAGATTTTTGTTTAAGCGGATCGACGAACGACAGATTGCGCAGAGGCTCCGGTTTATTGCGGAAAAAGAAAACATCAAGGCCGAGGATGCCGCGCTCCTCGCCATCGCTCACCACGCCCAAGGAGGGCTTCGTGATGCGATCAGCTTGCTGGACCAGCTGCGCTCACTGCCCGAAATCAAAGCCGAAGATGTCCGCGAACGCGTGGGGGAAACAGGCCACCAGCACGTAGAGCATATGATGAGCGCCATTGATGCATCCGACCGCGATACGATCGTTCGTATCATCCGTCAGTTAGAAGAAACCGGCGCCCCACTCGATACATTCCTCCGGCTGATGCTGGACGCGGTACGTAACCGCCTGCACAGCGCCGTCACCGAGCGAAAATCCGTCGCACAAATCGAGCCACTCCTGAATGCACTCCTGCAAGCTGTCCGGGATGTACGCAGCAGTCCCCTGCCCGGGCTGACGGTGGAAGCTGCATTGTTGTCGCTGTGTGCATCAGAGAAAGTACAACCGGCTGCAGTTCCATCCGAGATGGTAAACGGAAATCGGAAATCGGAAAACGTGGCACCCAACATCCCCAACATACCCACCGCACCCCACATACCCAACGTACCCTCATCTGAATCTCCTGTATCACCGCTGCGGCCACCCATAGCCGCGCTAACATCTTCACCCTCTGATTCCTCTACATCTTCTAAGTCCTCTACATCCTCCGTCCTGTCCCTGGACCTCATCCGCAGCCACTGGACTTCTGTCATGGAAAAAGTAGAACCCGCCTCCGCCCGGATGTCACTCAAAAACGGACGCCTGTTCACACTCGAAGGCGTAACGCTCACGTTGGCATTCTCCTCCTCATTCCACCGCGATAAAGCATCTGCCAAAGAAGGATTGCACAGCCTGGAAAAGGCATTGGAGGCCGCAATCGGTTCACTGCTAATCGTAAAGTGCGAGCTGGGTACAGAGCTGCAAGGACCAGCCCCAGAATCAGTATATGACGTGGATACCGCCGCAGCTGCATTGGATGTATTTTAGTTCCGATGGATATACCATCCCAAAAGCAACGGCTGCGACAGGCAATCACAGAGCGATTGCAACGACTGACAGAAGATGCGAGAAAAGCTGAAAGCCGGAGTGTGTGCCGTCGAGTGCTGGAGCACCTGCCAAAAGAAGTCTGCACGGTTGCGGTCTATTTTCCCATGAGGAGCGAAGTTGATATCCGTCCGCTTATTGAAGAACTCCTCAAGCGTGAGTGCCCGGTATTCATGCCGCGAGCCGAAGGCAAAGGATTTGAATTCCGCAGAGTGCATTCGTTGGATAGTCTCGTCCCTGGCCCCTTTCACATTCTGGAACCGACGGACAAGACGGAACTGCTGAAGAAAGAAGACCTGCGTTACGTCTTTGTCCCCGGCGCCGCATTTGACCGCGCATGCAATCGCTTGGGTCGCGGGAGTGGCGGGTATGACCGATGGTTAAAAAGGGTTCGTGAAGTGAATCCCACCGTGGAAGTATGGGGGCTCTCACTCGACTGGCAGCTCGTGAATGATGTGCCCATCGAAGCCCATGACCAACCGATGAATGCAGTAGCGACGCCGCGGGAACTGTTCCGAAAGAAGAATTGAGAATTGAGAATTAATTTGCAACTGAACACGAAGTCGCTATTGTCTTGGGGCAACATTTTTCTCCGCCCCATCGAGCAATCACCCACGGCGATCCTATCGCTTCTTTTTACCGTATTCTGATACCATTCCTCTCTGCTCGTAGTGTTCCATTTTCAATTCTCCCTTCCGCCATGCCAACCTTCGATAATCTCCAAGCTGAGGACCAAGACATCTACGCTGCGCTGCTTGGTGAAATGCGAAGACAAGCCGATGGCGTCGAATTGATCGCATCGGAGAACTACGTGTCCCCGGCGGTGATGGAAGCGATGGGCAACGTGTTTAATAATAAATATTCAGAGGGCTACCCGGGGCGTCGCTACTACGCGGGGCAGGAATACACCGATATCGTGGAGAGACTAGCAATCGATCGTGCAAAAAAATTATTCAATGCGGGACACGCAAACGTTCAGCCGCACGCAGGGGCACCCGCCAACGTCGCAATGTACTTCGCACTCCTAGAACCCGGCGACACGGTAATGGGCATGGACCTGAGCCACGGAGGCCACCTGACACACGGTCACCCTGTCACCTACCTCACCAAGATCTTCAAGTTTGTGCGCTACAAAATGGGCAACATCGAGACAGGGGAAATCGATTATGACGAGATGCGCAAAACCGCTATCGCAGAAAAACCGAAGATGATCCTCGCAGGCTTTTCAGCTTATCCGCGCGAACTCGACTACGCGAAGATGAAAGCGATCGCGGACGAAGTAGGGGCCGTCACCGTTGCCGACATGGCACACATTGCAGGCCTTATTGCCGGTAAGCAGTTACGGAATCCGTTTGATGACGGGTTCGATGTGATTACCACTACAACGCATAAAACACTGCGCGGTCCGCGGGGTGGAATGATCATGACACGCGACCCGGAGCTTGGGAAAAAGATCGACAAGTCTGTCTTCCCCGGTTTTCAGGGCGGACCCATCATGCAGATGGTTGCTGCAAAAGCAGTGGCATTCGGGGAGGCTCTCAAGCCCGAGTTCCAGGAATATGCCGCGCAGATTATTCGTAATAGCAAACACCTGGCCAACTTCTTTATGAGTAACGGGGCAAAGCTTGTAACTAATGGCACCGATAACCACCTGATGCTGATCGATTGTATAACGAGCTTTGGGATTCCAGGAGGCGAAGTAGAAACCGTGCTAGACCGTGTCGGTATCACACTCAATAAGAACATGATCCCCGACGATACCCGTAAGCCGATGGACCCATCGGGCGTAAGACTCGGGACCCCTGCCATCACTACCCGTGGCATGAAGGAAGCGGATATGGACACCCTTGGTCAGTTCATGCTCACGGCAATTGCCAAGCGCGCAGACGAGGCTGCATTGAACAGCTTGCATGAGGAAGTAAAAACCTTCTGCAGAAAGTTCCCCGTGCCGGGAATCTAGGAGTCGCTATACTATGGATCATGAAACATCTCCGACGCAGCTTCGGCTTCGCTTTTGAAGGCTTTGTGCATGCAATGCAGATAGAAAGAAACCTGCAGCTCTTCGTGCCCATATACATCCTCGTCTTGGTGCTGGGCGGTCTTGTGCGTCTCCTTACCTGGGAATGGCTCGCTCTAATTTTGGCAGGCGGATGCTTTATGAGTATCGAACTTCTGAATACCGCACTTGAGCGTTTGAGCGACGTACTGGATGAAGAACGTAAATTGCTTGGACGCAAAAGTTTCCACGCGAAAATGAAAGCGACGAAAGACGTGGCGGCTGCGGCATCGCTGATCAGCTTGATCGCGGTCATCGCTGTCATCATCTTGATCTTCCGCCCCTATGTGGGCATCTACGTCTTTCACTAAAAAGCCCCCGTGCGAAGGGTGGCTTCATGTTGCCAACTCCCTGATGAGGAGCTGGCGCATTACCTGTCGGCGACCCCGTCGTGTACGTCGGGGTGGTGAGGGGTTTGGCAGTGCTTCGACGACCATGAACAACAGCATCATGATCGACAGAGACAATCCCAAACCTGCAAGAAATTCGTGATCGATCGACGCAATGAGCGTCACAGCTTCATAACCAAGACTAACGCTTTCCAAGAAAAACAGGACTCGGTTCATATGTTCCTCCAATTTCAATGATCGCACGGGGGTTCATAGCCAAGAATAGCGCATGCGGAAAGGAAAAAAAGACCTCCTCGAAAGTCATGAAGCAGAGCTGCTAAGAAGCTGCTTCCCCCTTCTTCTTCGCCTTCTCCACGGCATCGAGCATGCTCTTACTCGGCTCCGGCACACCGCCGGTTGCTTCCAGTTTGGTGACAAATTCGTTCATCACGGCCTTCTCGTTTTCGGGCAATGTCTCCCCCAGCATCTCCCGCTTTTTAAGCGCGTTATATTCGTTCATCCACATTTCGCGGTCGCGCCATGCGCGGTACTGCTCTAGTGTCATCTTCTTGGCCCTCGCTTTTTTCATTTCTTCTTCCTCTTTTTCTTTGGCTTTTTCTGCAACTTTGGATGCAACCTTTGCCTCGCCGGCAGATGCCGCCCATCGCATGATTTTTTCTTCTACATCTGCGCGCTTCTGCGCATAGCGCTCACGGGAAAGATCGCGGATTGTCTGCACGAGCCGGTCATTTTGCTCCACCTTTGGGGGGGCAAGAGTGGAGACTGAGAAGGGCTTACTGGAAATACCGTCGATCATCAGACGAACGTACGCGTGGTATTTGGGTAGGCTCAGGATATCGTTCTGGCTCACCATCTCTTCGAACTGCAGGCTGAGTGGCTCGGCGTCATCAGACCCAACCTGGAACGTTACCATACTACCGACGTTGCCGAAAACCGCGTCACGAAGCGAATCATCGTTCTGCCCGATCGTGAGCTGGCCGATGTACTGGTGCGCCATGGTAAGAGCCAAGCGGTATTTGCGCGCTTCGGAAAGAATCGTTGCGAACGCTTTAGTCGCGAAGTTCTGGAACTCATCGACGTACAGATAAAAGTCACGGCGGTCTTTCTCGGCCATATCCGCACGGCTCATTGCGTCGATCTGGAACTTGGTGACAAGCATGGAGCCGATAAAGGCCGATGTATCTTCACCCAGTTTTCCTTTGGACAGGTTCACGAGCACAATCTTGCCGCTGTCCATTGCATGGCGAATATCGAGTGTGGATTTCACCTGGCCGACGATGTTACGAATGAGAGGTGTGGTGAGCAGCTGTCCGACTTTGTTCTGGATAGCGGCAACTGCCTCGGTGCGATACTTATCGGTCCAGCCTGCGTATTCTGTTTCCCAGAAAGCTTTCACGACCGGGTCAGTGATGTTTGAGACCATCTTGGCACGGTATGGATCGTCACCAAACATACGGAGAATGCCGAGCATCGATGACCCTTCGTTTTCGAGGAGCGCAAGCAAGGTATTGCGCAAAATGTGCTCCATGCGTCCGGAGAACGCTTCGGGCCAGAGCTTGGTAAACACACTCATCAAGCCCGAACAGATGAGTGACCGCTGGTCCTGGTTTTTACACTCGAGCATGTTAAACGAAATCGGGAAGTCTTTATCGGAAGGATCAAATAACACCACATCATTGCTGCGATTCTTAGGGGTAAAACGAAGAATGGCTTCAATCAAATCTCCGTGCGGGTCGATCACGGCAATACCCTTACCGCTCATGATGTCGGAATAAATCATATTCTCGAGCAGCGTCGATTTTCCCATACCGGTTTTTCCGATCACGTAGAGGTGGCGGCGACGATCGTCGGGGCGGATACCGAATTGCATGCGCTGTCCGTGGAACACTGATTCGCCGAGTACGGTCAAATTCCCCTCTTCGTCTGTGACACCGGGGACAGGCAGGTTCACTGGTGGTTCCAGTTTTTTACTGATAACCCAGTCCATGTTCGGCGTTTTTACAAGCACACTTGGAATGTGCCAGAGCGTGGAGACTTCTTCTGCCGAGAGAGCAAACGGCGTTTCGCTTGAGTCACCGGGCAAAGCCTCGGAAACGGTGATAGTGCCGGAAGCGAGTCCATTACAGGTAGGCAAGGTGAAGGGCCGGAAGCTGCTGACGATTTCTTGCACCTTTGCCTCGGCATCTGCCTGGCAACTGGCCGGGGCGATCACGCTTACGCGGATGCTGGAGGCAAACAATAATCTGTTCAACTTATCGACTGCGGCAGTCGTACTATCCTCCCGTTCGTGACTGCGCACGCTACTGCGTGCGGCCTCATCGGCGTCTACATCGCTATTGGCTATTTGCTGGCCGGTCAGAAGCGAGATGGAAATCTTGGGACGGAATGCGGCGAACCAGAGCCTCCAACCACCCATCAACACAAAGAGTGGCCACAAGAGGATTTTCTTCCAGCCACGCGCGACATACAGCGACGTAAAGAGCATCGCGTAGGCCGGGAAATGCTTGGGGAGCCCCCTGCCGAGCAGCGGCAATAACTTGAGTGCGCGTTTGCGGTAATTTCCTCCCATGGGTTCGATTTGCAATTGGATATGCCCGCGCATATTGGGCTTTGGGTACCGAACTAAGCTGGCAGTAATACCGGCAATGGTATCGACGCTCTGGCGGCTGCCGGGGTCGGTAAACTGGGTATAGCGTTTGATAGGGAAAAACTCCGGGTCTGTGAGGCGGACATCGGTCCACGCAACGATTTCTCCTTTCTTTGGCAGCAAACTTTCCTGCTTGGCGTTTTCAATTTCGGCATCGGGGTACTGCGCATAGATTTGGCTTTCGATAAGTGCAGCTGCCTTGGGGTTGGCACGCATAAAGAGTCCGATTTTACCGTCGGACATTGCCATTTCGAGCGACAGCTTTCCTTTAGAAGCACTGAGCGAATGAAGCGTTGAAAGCGCCGTCTCCATCATGAGCGGCCCACGATGGGCGCTAACTTCATCCGGGTCGGGGAGACTCGGACGGATACGCAGTAAGATGGTGTCTGGGGTATCTGACATGAACGGTATTAAGCGGATGCAAGGAGGTCGCTCACGAGTTCGAGCGCGACGGTGTTGTAAGCATAGTCCATACGCATGGGTCCGAGAATGCCGATTACTCCTTCTTCACCACGCACGGTATACCGGCGTACAACCATGCTGCAGCTTTGGATTTGGAGCAACAGGTGCTCGTCGCCGATAAAATATCGGACACGCTCATCTAAATCTGCGTGCATCAGGAGTTCGGTCAGGCGACTTTCGAGCACTTCTACTACGCCACTGGCAAGCATCGGGTTCACCTGGAACTCCGGCTGACGAAGAGTATTTGCAAGCCCCATGTAATAGACTCGTTCTTTGTGTGGGACTGTTGCAAACGCGACATGGGGAATCATTTGCGAAAGCAGCGACACAGCCTCGTACACGCGCTCTTGGTCTTTTCGCTCTAGGTACTGCTGCTTGAGCACATCGAAACGATCCTTCACCTTCTTCTCCTGGGTGTTTGGTTCCATGTACTCACGCACATAGAGTTGATAGCCCTTAGCGGTTGGGACACGACCGGCGGAAATATGCGGCTGTTCCAAAAAACCCTCTTCGCCTAAGGCTCTCATTTCGTTACGAATAGTTGCACAAGAAAGCAAAAAGTGACCCTGTTCGATGATCTGCTTACTTCCGACAGGAACCCCGGTTTGAATGAATTCGTCGATAATGGTCATCAGCAGCTTCGCCTGTCTCGTATTCATGTGTAAAAGTGTATCACTCTTGGCTTGGGAGTGCCAGAACGCAATAAATGTACTAAGCCTATTTCTTTCGCGCACGGTTAGCCAAATACGTCTCCAAGTTGAAGCCTCCAAATAAAAATTCACCAGCTCGCGAAAGGTCGTGCAGAGGAGCATATATACACTCCATAAAGCCCTCTTTCAGCAGGGTTTTTATGGATGGCGCCCCCGCCGCTGCGACGTCCCGCACAAAATCGGCATAGGGCTCATTACGGAAAATATTACCAATCGTTTCCGGGGTTTCAACTTGGACTACCGTTTCCTTCGAAGACTCTTCGCGCAGCATTCTACTCACTCTTGGTACATGGTACCCATGAGTAACACCGCAAATGGCAGTCGACCTACCATTCGTTCGAAAAGCCTCTAAGAGAGCTCTTACTTCTTGAATGGTACAGCGTGAGTGCTCTTCGATACGTATCGGTATTCCAGCCATCAGTTCCCCGGGTAGGGCGCACCAAATCGATTCCATGATTTTTCCGCCTGTCATCGGTTTTCCACCCACTGTCTGTTCACACCCTTCGACACTGGCAAGCATCACAGAGCGACCGCGCTGTTTAAGAGCTGCAGCCTGCAACGCAGAAGCAGTGGCACGTGCGATATCTTGAACTAATTCGGGGTGACGTGCGTTTGCATTACGAACAAGTTGAACGTAGTTTTCAAGCGAGATCTCGTTATCGGTCGTTGGATCTTTACGAGTAATAAGCGCCATAGACTCAGCATCCTTGGCATTCACAAGACCTTTATAGAACGGCGCACAGAGAGTGAGTGGCATGGTGTCTTATTGATCAGTAGCCATAATCACTCGAACACGAGCTGCCACTTTAGGAACGAACGGCCTGCGTAATTTTGATGGAGAGTTGAAGTCTTCGGAGTGCGACATCAGTTCGTTGAGCGCTCCATAGAAGTCATCTACTTTTTTTGCATCACGCTCTACTTGCAAGCAAGCTAATGCTTCTTTGATAGCCTGGACGTCACTAGGGTTGGTAAGGGCAACTTCATCGAGTTCTGCAGCAATCGTCTGGTAGAAACTGTCTCCGAGTTGTTTGAGTACAGAGACTGGAGGTGGAGGTGCGCGACGAACAACACGCGGCGCTGCGACTTGAGCAGTTCCAAGTGTTACAGGAGCTACCTTTGCACCCGGAACCACGGATGTACCGGGTTTCACAGGAGTACTAGGCTTTACAGGAGTCTTCGTAGCAGGAGTTACAGCCTTCGGCGCTGTGGGGTGAGCAAGGGTGGGCTTGAAGGCGGGAGTTGTGGGTGCTGGAGATTGCTTAGGCTGAACGACTGCTGGCGCTTTCGGCTGGTTTGTCCCAGGTCGAGCCTGTCGAGCTTCCGCTGGATTTGCAGAACTCAAGAGGGCAGCAGCCATAAGAATAAATTTGCCAGTAAACTTCGCAATTCCAGATTGTGGAACAGTATCAACTGCTGGGACTGTTTCGACTGATTCAATCTCAATGGTTTCGAAAGGTGTGTTAGTAGTCATATTGCGTATAGTAGACTATTTTTAAATTATGTCAAATAAAAACACATAATTGCACTCGTGTCCCGTAAACCCTGAACCCTGATCGGGTCTTTTCCCTGTGCAACAACGAAAGAGAGCTGCAAAGTAGGAGTGTCAACCTCTACCGCTTCCCTCATTTCGTCATGGCAAACACTACCATTGTCCTGAACCAATTGCAGCATCTGCTGCCTCTCCGTGAGTTTGAATCGTTTGTGGGACAGCATAAAGCCGACCGGTACGTCAAACGGCTGACCTGCCGTAATCAGCTCTCAATCCTCCTCTACGCCCAGGCCACGGGGAAGGATTCCCTGCGCGATATCCAGACCAGTCTCACGATGCGGGACAGCACCTGGTATCACCTCGGGCTGCAGACTGCCGCCCGATCTACGATGGCAAAAGCGAACGAGAAACGGCCGTTCCAAATCTACGAGTCACTCTTCTACAAGCTCCTGGAGAAGTGCGGCACGTTCAGTTCCGGGACAGCATCTTCTTTCTCTTTCCAGAACGATTTGCGAGCGATCGATTCAACGACGATCGATCTCTGCCTCAATCTTTTCCCTTGGGCAAAGTTCCGCACGGAGAAAGGAGCCATCAAACTCCACACCTCCTTCAATATCCGCAGCCAGATCCCCGATTTCATCCAGGTCACCGACGGGAAGACTCACGATGTCACGGCAGCAAAGGATTTTGATCTCTCGCAGTACGCAAAAGGAACGATCTTCGTCATTGATCGCGGATACACGGACTACGCATTCCTGCGCAAAATCGTGGAAGCCGGCCATCACTTCGTCATCCGTTTGCGGAGCAATGCGCAGGTTCTGCGTCTGAAAGAGCACCGTCCTCCCGTCGGGAAGGGCGTGCTGAAAGACGAGAGGAT
>JAYUSS010000105.1:0-14673 GCA_043755535.1 Candidatus Peregrinibacteria bacterium
AGTGCCATCTCTTCGCACAGAGTCACTTAATGGCTTTTTTAAAACTGCTCAAATCCGTCAAGCTGATGTGATGTGCAGGGTCAGTGCCCACTTACAGCCGTTTTATGCAGATTTTGTGTTTGTCCTACGGTTGGGATAGCAGCATAGTAAAGCCACTTACCCCTGTTGACATGCCGCGAGACCTCGACTGGGGTTATAGTTTTTCTCACGCAATCCCGAGTGCACTTCGAATGCAGTCATCCAGTTTTTCATCGTATCTGTCGGTAGGTGGCCAATAATGCGATGTATATCCCGTTGATCGACCGTATCGATGTGTTCGCATTTAATTGTGGAATCGTGCAGCAATCCCGATTCTTGTCCTGCAGTCGTTGCTACTTCGATGAACAACTGTGATTGTTCTGTCGCGGAGCGGGTATTTGTGGAGGTGACAATTGCAATCATCGTCGAGGAGAGGATGGTGTTGAGGCGATCGTTCTGAAGAACAACCGCCGGTCGCACTTTGCTTCCCTGCCCCGAAACAAAGGCAATAGGCAGAAGCACGACATCCCCTCGTTTAACGGGTAGGGTGGATTTCATCATAGTGATCGTAGGCATCCATAGCGGGATCTGCCCAACCGGCAGCAGCAGCTGTTTTTGCAATCAGCGGGTACAATGCCCTGACATCATATTCAGCATCATCGAAGATCGGTTGCCCGTGTTCCAATTGGTCGCGCTCGATAATGATATACACCTTGTGTGTACGTGGGTGTATTACTTCTATGGGGTTGCCGTTGCGTGCTGCCAGGGCTTCAAGCTGTTCCCTGGAAAGACTAGGGGACATGCTTGCAGCATACCATAATGAACGTGAAATTTCACCCCCTTCATCTTTTTTGCTCACTTCCCGCCCTGCAAGGCTTCAGCCGAGATTATCTGATTTTTCCTTGTAGAAGCTAAGAAGCTATCGTATACTGTGGATGCTAAACCCACCCGTCCCTCGCGCAAGCGACGGCGGGTATTTTGAAATCACGGCTTTTTGAGGAAATCTACAAGGTCTTCGCGGCGTAGAGTTGTGGTCAGATTGACGTTTTTAATGAGGCCGAATGATGGGCGATGCGCGAAGCCGATGTATTCGATTTCCTTGCCTTTTCTCCGTACGCCGTGGATAGCAGGTATAAGATCGGTATCGGAACTGACCAGTACTGCCGTATCATACTGATCATCGTAGGCTCCGGTAAGCAGGTCGACAGCGATATGCACGTCGACGCCTTTTTCAAGGAAGACACCATTGTTTTCCATCATGTGGCCATATTCGACATGCCACCCCATGGTTTGCAACCGAGCGACCAATTTTTGTTGCCAACGGCGCAATTCCTCACCCTTTGTATCACCATGCGACCGCACCTTGCCGATATAATATGTTGCAGATACGAGGGTGCGACCACGTCCAAGGAATTCAGCGAATGCCTTATAATCAAATTCAGCGAGTCCCGTGAGTTTCAACTCACGAAGGTAGTGGTAGAGGTTGCTGCCATCAACGAGAATCATAATGCGTTCAGTGGACATGACGGATGAGAAAATATTGAGTGTGCGATGATTCTAGCCTAGACATCCGATGGAGAAAAATCACTCTTTGACTGTGCATTCTGTGCTACAATCGACGATGCTTCTTTCCCCCTCCGTTTCTATGCATATTGAACACTTCGAAAAAGGGGTCCGGTATACCGATACAGAACTGCTCCAGGTTGCCAAAAAGATAGGGAAAATGGCGACGTATTGCGGTGAATTGAAGGATGAATCGTCGGTCATACGCATCGAAGCTGTCCACCGCCCCACCAAAAAGGCTGCCGATGAGGTGCATGTGGTGATGACTGTGGAACTACCCGGGAAGGTCTTATCGGCAGATTCGCGTAAAAAGAGTGTGATCGAGGCGTTTGACAGGGCTGTCGAGAAGATCGAACCGCAGTTGCTTCGGTATAAAGAGATGAATACACGCAAAGAAAGCGCGCGATTAGAACGCCGTAAAGCCTCCCGCTTGGCCGCATGAGGGTTTTTACTATCCATCGATCGTTTGCAGCTGCCTTGGCTGCAACTATGCTCTGTCTGACTGGTTTGGCATCAGCGCAGTCCGGTACAGCTGTGCCTGCTCTGGATATAACCGAACAAGCACTGCAGGCCGTTATTTCGGGTCCCAATGATGTCGCTGTCGGTCGCACTATCGTGCTCGACGCGGCACGTACGCGCATGAACGAGGGGGCGATTGTGTATCGCTGGTTTGTCGAAGGACGTACTCAGCCGATCAGTGATGGTGTGGAGGCGGTGTATACGCCCGATAAAGCGGGGACACTGACATTCCGGTTGGTGACTCGTCAGACACTATCCGATGGCACCGAAGAAACAAGCTCGGCGACGCATACTGTTACTGTCTATACCCGGAAGATGATTCTGATAGCCGACAGTTCGGTGCCCAATCAGAAGCTTAACGCACAAAAGCAGGTAGCTACCGATGCAGGGCTCTATGTCCGTGTGATTCATGCATCGGGTGCGAGTGCGCCGCTGATTGGCGAAGACCGCTTAACACAGGAGCTGATTGAGCACGCAAACGAGCTTTCCGGTGCAGATGTAATCGTGCTTTGGACCGATGGAATTTCTGGTTTACAAGCCCTTATACGTGCTGTGCAGGGGAATGCAGATTTACTGGCGGAAATGCCGGGGCAGACGATTGTGCTGCTTACCGACGGCGGGCTTTCGACACTCTCTCGCATTGCATGGGGGCCGTTTTCAGAGCTCCAGCCGCGGCAGATTATCGTCACACGTAACGAAGCATTGGGGCCGCTCTTCACGACCGATTCCGTCGACGCATTCCGGGCGCAAATTGCAGAGCGTGATATCGACTTCCTGCGCATCGATGATTCGAGCGTCGTGATTCGACCATGGAACCTGCTCTCTTCCTTTGTGAATGTGATGCTCGCAAAAGGCGTCCCGAGCCAGACGGTCATTTTGCTCCTGGTGCTGCCGGTGATCGCGATGATTCTCACATTCCTGAAGCAGGTGGTGGGTATCACCACACTCGGGCTCTATACACCATCGATTATCGCTCTCAGTTTCCTCGCACTCGGGTGGCCTGTTGGCGTGCTGTTCCTCGTCTTTATCATCATTACGGGATACGGGGCGCGTACACTCGTTCGTAGGCTGCGGCTCCTCTACATACCCAAAGTAGCGATCGTACTGACCGTTGTTAGCCTGACACTTCTTCTGCTCATGGGATGTTCGGCGCTCTTCTTTAATATCACGTTCTCGCGCGAGACAATCTTTATTCTGCTCATTATGAGTACGCTGGCGGAAAGCTTCCTGAACATTAAAACAGAGCAAGGGTGGATGAATGCGGCTATTGGAGTGGGGGAGACGATTCTTGCATCGCTGCTCTGCGTCTTTATTGTGCAATGGAGCCTGTTCCAGGCACTGATGCTTGCGTATCCGGAGTTGATTATCCTCACTGTTATTGTTGATATTTTGCTGGGGAAGTGGACGGGGCTGAGGCTGGTTGAGTATGTGAGGTTTAGGGAGGTGTTGAAGCACTTACAGGAGGAGTAATAGGGATTAGAATAGTAGAATAATAGGACGAGAATCGGCCCCATTACTCTAGTATTCCATTATTCTATTATTCCCCGATGTTCTCCTTCCTTTCCAACCACGGCATCCTCGGGCTCAATGCCAGGAATCTCCTGTACATCAAGCCGTTCAACCCTAAAAAAGCGGTGGCGTTTGCCGATGATAAACTTAAGACCAAAGCGTTTTTAAGCGCGCGTGGGGTGCCTGCCGCCAAGGTGTATGCGAGGATCGAAGACCACCGACAACTGCGCTCATTCGACTTTTCCCAGTTGCCTGCGGAGTGCGTGCTTAAGCCCAATTACGGCTTTGGGGGCGGGGGCATCATGGTGCTTAAAGGCAGGAAAAACGGAGAGTTTTTGGAGCAGGGGAAGCGCGCAATACGGGAGCGTGAAATGCGCGAACACATCGAAGATATTCTCGACGGAAAGTTCTCTGTGAACGGGCTATCCGACAGTGCGTTCTTCGAAAAGCTACTGGTTTCAGATCCTTGTTTCGCCCCGTTTCGCCCGGTGGGACTCCCAGATGTCCGCATTATTGTATTTAACCTGGTGCCTGTAATGGCGATGCTTCGTATCCCGACCGCAGAAAGCGGAGGGAAAGCCAATGTGCATATGGGTGGTATTGGTATTGGCATCGATATCGCCAAAGGTGTTACCACCTACGCAACGCAGTACAATAAACGCCTGTTCACGTTGCCCCATGGCACGCCGCCATCCGGTATCGAGATCCCGCGCTGGGAAGAGCTGCTCCTGATTGCATCGCGCATCCAGTACATCACCAATATCGGGTACCTGGCGGTGGATCTCACGCTCGATGCAGAACAGGGGCCGGTACTGCTTGAGGTAAACGCTAGAGCGGGGCTCATGGTGCAGGTAGCAAACATGGCACCACTGCGATCACGGCTCGAACGTGTCGAAGGACTCCGTGTGTCGACTCCCGAAAAAGGGGTTCGGCTTGCCCGCGAATTATTTGGCGCCAAAGCCAAAAATGCATCCGCAGATGCAACGGAGGATCGCCCTGTTTTAGGGCTTCGCGAAACCATTACTGTTTCTGGTGATGGCATGACAGTGGACGCTGCATCGATGATCGTACCCGACCGCGAGCGCACGGTGTTTTCTACCATATTCCTCCATGAATTGCGCAAAGCCGGAGCAGCGACAGTGGTGCAGGGAGAAGAATCCACCTACCGCGTAAAGTTCACCTTGGGTGGTCGTAAAATCCAGACTGTTGTCGAAGAGGGGGATATCGGAGCGCCCTCCGTGCGCGCACTGATCGGTAAGCGTGATCTTATTGGGTACCTGCTCGATCCGTCTAAAGAAGTAACCCACAATCCCGTACGCAGCCGCGCCAAAGAAGACCTGCGGGCAATCGATAAGTTCTTGTCGCAGGCCGACGAAGAACTGCTGCTTTTAAAGCATGTGAAGCCGGTAAACCTCACAGAAGAATGGGCCAAGGCAACCATGGATCAATTCTATAATCCGGTCTTTACATATAACCCGTGGCCCACAACATTCGATGAACTGGAATCTCGTCTAATCACACTTTCCATCGATGACTCACCGACGGGACTCCTCTTTAAAAAGAAGCGCCGTGAACTCCTGCAACGTCTGAACCTCGTTCGTTCACGCGGAGATGCACGCCGCTTTACCGAGGCTTCCAGTGCACTCTTTGGCGCACCAACATCGGTGTTGCTTGCATCGGCAACCGCCATGCTCAGCGACCGTGCGGCATGTGATCTTCCATCCCGTCCGTCGCAGATGCTGAGTGCAGAGCAGGCGCTGCCTTTTTTCCTTGATACTCTTAAGCGATACGGACTCCACAACTGGGACGCAGTGGTGGATAACCGCACTGTTGCCCGTGTCACCGTCGGTGGGCAAAAGGTGACACTCCGTGCAGACGCTCTTTTCTCGCGGACTATTATCGAAGCGCTTATCGCACACGAACTGGAAACGCATGTACTGACTGCCGAGAACGGCGACCATCAGCCCTATGGTCTTTTCCGTCGCGGGTTTGCGAACTACCTGGATACCCAGGAAGGGCTCGCGATGTTCAACCAGAATCGATTCTTAACGCCCTATACTGACAAACGCTTCGGGCCGGCACGAAATATTCTGGGGCTCGCTTTTGCCCTGGAACATTCGTTTGCCGAAACGCGTAATTACCTGCGCACACAGCTTGGGTACGAACCTGCAAAAGCGCTCAGCAAAGCCGTAGACTTCAAGCGAGGGTTTTCCGATACATCGCTCCCCGGAGCCTTTACCAAAGCGGTCGTCTACTTCCGCGGTCTTCGCGCCATCGAGGAATTCGCCGCTCGCGGAGGAGATCTCAAGCGTCTCTACATCGGCAAAATCGCGCTCGAGGATTTGGATATTCTGGAGCAGATTCCGGGGCTGAAGAAACCGGTGATATTGCCGGAGTTTTTGAGAGAAAACAAAGATGTTCCACCCCCTTCAAGGCAAAGAAAGGTAAGAAGGTAATCTTGAATACTTATTCCTTTTTCTCTCCTTCCTTCGCAGCTTCACCTGCGGCAGGAGCGGCTCCGTCTGCACCTGCGGCAGCTTCACCTTCGGCGGCCACTGCGATGACCGGCTCTTCGACCTTCTCTTCACGCGGCTGCTGGGCGATGGCGATTACTTCGGCGGGGTCGTTGATGATCGTCACACCGTCGGGGACTTTGATGTCCGCAACCGTGATCGTCGAACCGAATTCGATGAGCGTGCCGAGGTCGACTGCCAAGTCGTGCGGCAGGTTCGCAGGCAGGGCTTTTACCGTTACTTCGTGCAA
This sequence comes from Candidatus Peregrinibacteria bacterium, assembly GCA_043755535.1. Classification (GTDB taxonomy): domain Bacteria; phylum Patescibacteriota; class Gracilibacteria; order Peribacterales; family Peribacteraceae; genus JAKQEM01. The sequence goes on from JAYUSS010000105.1 coordinate 6,373, forward strand.
TGCCGTCACCAAAATCGCGCTCATGTCTTTTACGGCAGGAGACTCGCCTTCGAAGCGGATGTGTACGTCGGCTTCCACTTCTTCCTTCATGTTCACGGCATAGAAATCGGCGTGGATCATGCGGTCGGACACCGGGTCAAAATCGACTGCATGGAACAGTACGGGGATCTTCTTCTCGTCGACTTCGATCTCTACGAGTGTGCTTTCGCCGGCCTTGATATAGATCTTTTTGAGTTCCACCTCGTTCATAGCGATCATCACGTTGGTATCCACGTTACCGTAGACGATACCGGGCACAGTCGCATTTCGGCGCATATCATTCACAGATTGCTCCTTTGTGCGGGCCAAAGCTTTGAGGATGATTTTATCCATAAGAAAACGGGCGAAACGGGGTCACAGAGTAGGGGAAGGGGTGAAGGGGGTCAATAGGTCTCTTTTAGGGTCTTTGTCTACTCATAGACAAGAGAAGCACCCCGTCGACATTGTCGACGGGGTGCCATGTGGAGAGAACGGCCATCAGCGTTCTTTGATGATCAGGCTGCTGCGACACCGGCAATCGATTTGGGGGTGTCTCCAGCACAGCAGGCGCAACCGGGCGCACAGCCGTATTCCATGACGTTTGAGGTGGTCGTGGCCGTGAAGTTCGCGGCGGCGGATTGGGAAGCGACACAGGCAGCGACAGCAGGCGGCGGACCAGTAGCAGATCGAATCATCATCGCAGTTTCTCCAGCAAGAGTACCGGTGCACCAGCACCAGCGGACTTTCCCGCCACAGTTGGCGGGGTTACGCAGATACTATTCCGAGTTTTTAGGGAGTCAAATTGAAATAAAAAATGCCCGGCTCGACGAGGTGTCGAGCCGGGCTGTCTGCAATGCCTCTTACGAGGCTACGGAACGTGATTCCCTTCTGCTTTTGGTACCCCCGTAGGGGTCGGAAGTTCGGTGGCTAACCGAAGGGCAGGTGAGGCCGAACTTCCTTACGAGCACTTGGTCATGACTGTTCTCTCCGCATGGTGCTGTAGAAACGAAAATCCACGAGGTCGTAGGGTAATCAACCCTCGCTCAGGAAAACTGTGGCCAGTTTAAAGCAGATGCGCTCTCTGTCAATATCTTCGCCACTTCCAAAAGTACTTCACCGCACTCGCAATATGCGCTCTTCCCGCCTTTTTGAACGGTAGTTGCCACAACGGCATATCGCTGTATCGCTGCTTGCGATCAGTCGCGATAGCTTCCGGGAAGTACAAAATCCGTTTCCCACTACGCCGCACACGCCTGCATAAATCGATGTCTTCAAAAAATAAGAAGAAGCGCGGATCAAACCCCTTCATCTCCTCGAGCACGCTTCGTCGTAGTATCATGCACCCGCCTATCACCCAATCCGTCTCGCGCTCTTTGTCGGGTGATGCATCGCTTTGTAAATACCGGCGGACGTTTTTTGAATGGTCACTACCGGGAAAGGACCGCTTAGCGATCACGTCCATGAGTTGTGGAAATGCTCGTGCAGAGGCGCGGACGGAGCCATCATCATGAACGAGCTTTGGAGCAATAATGCCGATCGTCGGGTCCTTCCCCAGTCGTTCGATCATCTTTGCCAACGCACCCGGTTGTAAAATTTTGGCGGGGTTATTGATCAGTACATACGTTCCTGTCACTTGCCGAATACCGTATCCGTACCCGCCGCCGAAGCCTGCATTACGATTGGCTTCGATGATCCGCACCTGAGGAAGATGTCCTAAGCGGTTTCGCAGGATCCCGATGGAATCGTCGTTGGAATGGTTATCGATCACGATGATATCCATTGTTCCGCTGATTTCTTGCGTAAGCAGGGCGTGCACGCATTTCACCGTTTGGAGAGGCTCTTTATAGTTGAGGACTAGTGTTGTAATGAGATGGTCCAAAGAATGTGGGGAGGCGGGGAATGTGGGAATGTGGGAATGTGGGAATGTAGAATGTGGGAATGTGGGAACATTTATGTCATTCCTGCTACATTCGACATTCTACATTCTACATTCTATTCCGACATTCTATATCCTAGTCCCGCATGTCCGATATTCTCGCACAACTCCGTAAGCGCGTCACCAAGGTCCCAACCGGCCCTGGGGTCTATCGCTGGAAAAACAATAACGGCGATATCCTCTATGTGGGCAAGGCAAAGAACCTGCGCAACCGTATGCGCAGTTACGTTGCCAATGATGCTGCCAAGGGGCAGGGGCCGTGGAAGCAATCATTTCTCCGTCAGATTGCAGATTTTGATGTGACCGTCACCAATACAGAACTCGAAGCACTGGTGTTGGAGACGAATCTGATTAAAGAGATCCGGCCCAAGTACAACGTGCTGATGAAAGATGATAAGCATTACGTGTATATCGAAGTCACAGTTGATGACCCGTATCCGCGTATCGCACTTGAGCGGCGGATGATGGACAATAAGGCGAAGTATTTCGGACCGTTTTTAAGTTCGTGGGAGACGCGCCAGACGCTCGAAATGCTCGATGAGATCTTCTGCTTTAAGGCGTGTAAGGAATCGTTGAATCGCTTGAATAAACAACCTCCCCCTAACCCCCAACCCCCTTTCCCCCGCGGGGGGCAAGGGGGCTTTTCTTCAGTCAATGTATTACTGTCCCCCTCCCCGTCAGCCTTCGCTAAAGCTACGGCCGACAAGTCGGGGGAGGGGCTAGGGGAGGGGGAGGTTTCGTTAGGAGAAGGAGGACGCCCGTGTCTCGACTACCAAATCGGCCGTTGCTGTGGCACATGTGCGGGGGTCGTGTCCAAAGAAGACTACAACGTGCGCATTTCCCAGGTGATGCACTTCTTTAAAGGAGACTATAAACCTGTGCTCGAACGGGGGCGGGAGATGATGGCGGTGTCCGCCAAAGAAAAGAAGTTTGAACGTGCGGCCAGGCTTCGCGACATGCTCGGTATTATCGAAAGTCTGCAAGAGCGCCAGCTCGTCTCGGATACATCGGGTGAGAACGTCGACGTGATTGGTGTGGCACTGCTTTCGGGTAAAGCACATGCGGTCCTCATGCGGAAGCGATCAGGGAAGCTGATCGGCGAAGAACAGTTCTCGCTGATGGGAAGCGCAGAGAGCATCAGTGACGTACTCGATCAGTTACTGCCTCAGTACTACGACGCGGCTGCCGATATTCCCGATGCAATTATCGTCGGCGAAGAAGTTCCCGACGGGCGCACATTCGAAGAATTCTTATCACACATTAAAGGAAAGAAGGTGAAGCTGATTGTCCCGGAGCGCGGACACAAATCGCACTTGCTGCAGTTAGCCGAAAAAAACGCGCACGAGAAAGCGAAGCAGGCAGAGGCGACGTGGGAGGCCGAATCACGCAATGTCGAAAATGCCCTCGAGGGGCTGCGTGAATTACTCAAACTCAGCGACGCCCCTGCACGTATTGAGGGCTATGACATTTCGCACTCAGGTGGCACGGAGACGGTCGGCAGTATGGTGGTGATGATCGACGGAAAACCGAAGAGTGATCAGTACCGGAACTTTACTATTCATACGATGGCCAAGGGCGTGATCGATGACTACCGGTCGCTCAAAGAAGTGCTTACGCGCAGGATCCGTCACCTTACCAATGCGTTTGGACGAGAAAAGATGGAATGGGAGAAGCAGGGGATAGTCGTGGCGAAGGCAAAGAAGGCAGAGGCAGGACTGTTGCCCGAAGGATCAGAGTACAAAGAATGGATAGTAGCGCGGCACGAGAAGCAGATTATGGCGAGGGCGCGGCTCACGGGGCCGCTCAGCGCTACAGAGCTACGGGATGTGTGGATGGATGAATCGTATGGCAATGCAGCGTTGATTCCGTTCCTACTTCGCAGCATCCTGCATGCCCGCAAGAAGGGTAAAATCTATACGCTCATCAGCCCGACCTTCGAACAGGCATACGGTTCGCTCGGGTTTCGCCATGTCATCAAGCCGCCTTCGTTCATCAATGACCGCGTGTCGGATGAATCCATCTGCTTCGTCTATGACCCTATTCAGAATAAAACCGACTCCTCACTCTCATCGCGCCCCGACCTGCTCGTGATTGACGGCGGTAAAGGACAGCTAAGTACGGTCGTCGAAGTGCTCAAGAATTTGCAGATGGAGATCCCTGTCATCGGTCTCGCGAAAAGGGAAGAGGAAGTGTTTGTCCCTGGTGAGTCCATCCCCGTACTCTTCCCGCACGATAGCCCCGCTAAGTTTTTGCTGATGCGACTGCGCGACGAAGCACATCGCTTTGCCAACCGTCACCGATCTTCGCGCGTGATGAAAGCGGCGATTCGTTCTCAGCTGGATACTGTTCCGGGTATCAGTATCGAGACGCAGCAGGAGTTACTCCGGAAGTTCGGGTCGGTGGATGCGATTAAGAGGCTGCCGGATGAGGCATTGGGGGAGGTGTTGAATGATGTGCAGATTGAGCACTTGAGACAACATCTATAAGGTAGAGGAATGGATCCCATCATTCTTATTGGCCCGATAGGAGCTGGCAAAACAACCGTAGGTAAGCTGCTTGCCGACAAATTATCCCTCCCTTTTTATTCTCTCGACGAAGAGGCGCGTCAGTATACCGAGCCTTTGGGGTACAGTGACGATCAGTACGATCGTATTAAAAAGGAAAAGGATCTGCCCGCTGCCTATGAGTACGCTCGTGACTTTTTTGATGAAGCGGTAGTCCAGTTCTTAAAAACGCATGATGCAGGAGTATTCGACTTCGGGGGTGGCCACCCGGTGGTGCCCGATCCTCTCAAGCGGCAACGTATTCACAAGGCGCTTGAACCGTACAATCAGATTTTTTTGTTGATGCCGACGCCACATGTAGAAGAATCCCTTGGTATTTTGCGTGAGCGTAATGAACTTGCCGAGGATGAGTTTGACTTCAATTCTCTCTACTTTAAGGAAAGGACTTTTTGGGATATTGCGAAGCACATCGTCTATACCCAGGGAAAGACGCCCGAGCAGACGGCTGCTGAGATTGTCACAATTGTAAAAGGGGGTCGTGCATGAAACGAGCAATCCTTCGACAAGCTCAGGATGACGGTGGCTGTGACATTAAGACCCTTCGACAAGCTCAGGGTTGTCATAGTGAGCTTGTCGAACTATGCAAGACTTCTTCCTCGCATCCGTCTTTATAGTCGGTATACTTCTTTTGATTTCTTCCCTTCTCCCTTTATGAAAAAATTATCACTACTCCTCGGCGCACTCGGTGGCGCAATGGCCGGTTACGTATTCTCCAATAACAAGCTTCGCGATGAGCTTGCCGGTGCTAAGGATGCAGAAACCGCAGGCAAGATTTTGGCCAAGCATTTGCAGCAGGACGGTAAGCAGATCGGTAAAGAAGTGCAGCAGTTTGTGCAGAGCGATGCAGTGCAGGGCAACGTGAAAATGGCAAAGAAGTACGCCAACACGCAGCTGAAAAAGCTGAAAGGTGACCTGAAAGGTATGGTCAGCCAGGGTGCCAAAAAGGCGAAGATGACGGCATCCAAGAGCGCTTCCAAAGCCAAGAAGACTGCCAAGAAAGCAGTAGAGAAGGTCGCAAACGCGATCTAGCCAATGTACGAACGGGTTATGGTAGGGGCGTAGCGGTGCTACGCCCTTTTCATTCCTAAAGGGCGCCATACCATGGCGCCCCTACAGCCCTTGCCTAAATACGCCACACGTTTCATGATATCCGGGATTTTTTGACCCCTTCTTTTTCCTTTATGGATACCGAATTGTTTGCATCCGCGTTCATGTTTACCCTCCGCATCGTGCTTGTATGCGGGCTTCTCGCGCTCATCATGGCGGGAATCTTCCGTGTGCGTATCGGCAAAATGGACGCCGGCACTGCAGAAATGCAGAAGATCGCCGGGAAAATCCGCACAGGCGCCATGGCGTTTTTAACCCGGGAATATGCCGTCATTATTCCGTTCGTCATTGTCGTTGCCGGGCTCCTCTATTGGTTCATCGATAAAGGAGGCATGCCCTATACCGCTATCAGCTTCGTTGTCGGAGCGCTTTGTTCCGCGGTTGCCGGTTTCATCGGTATGCGCTGTGCAACCATCGCGAACGTTCGCACGGCGGAGGCTGCACGCACAAGCGTTACAAAGGCACTCGGTGTTGCATTCTTCAGCGGCTCGACCATGGGTCTTGCGGTGGTGGGTCTTGGTATCCTCGGCTTTACCGGCACACTCTGGTTCCTACTGGCACAGGGGTTGTCCATCGCTGATGCGCTTGAATCCGCAACGGGCTTCAGCTTCGGTGCATCCGTTGTTGCACTCTTCGCTCGTGTAGGAGGCGGTATCTACACAAAGGCAGCAGACGTCGGTGCCGACCTTGTTGGAAAAGTGGAAGCAGGTATCCCGGAGGATGACCCACGTAACCCTGCGGTGATCGCCGATAACGTCGGTGATAACGTCGGAGACGTTGCAGGTATGGGGGCTGACCTCTTCGAAAGCTACATCGGTGCGATCCTCGCAACGATGCTCGTAGGGCTCCACGTCGATTGGGCGGTCGAGAAGGCAATCATGTACCCGCTGCTTATTTCTTGTATCGGTATCATCGCGACCATCATTTCGATGTTCTTCGTTCGCGCCAAGTCTGGTGCGGGTGTTCAAAACGCTCTCAAGGTCGGCATGCTGTTAGCATCCATCCTCTTCCTTGTTGGTGCGTACTTCTTTGGTGCGTACTACCTGCCTGCCGATAAGGCGATGGGTGTTTTCTGGGCCGTTACCTCGGGTTTGCTTGCAGGAGTCTTTGTTGGAGGTCTAACCGAGTACTACACGTCCCATACCTATAGTCCCGTTCGTAAGCTTGCGGACTCTGCAAAGACGGGTGCCGGTACGGCGCTCATCGAAGGGTTGGCGCTGGGCTACATGTCGACAGCCTTGCCGGTAATCGTCATCGTCATTGCCATCGGTGTCTCCTACATGACCGCCGGTCTGTACGGTATCGGTGCGGGTGCAGTAGGAATGCTTGCAACACTGGGTATGACGCTTGCCATTGACGCCTTCGGGCCTGTTGCCGATAACGCAGGAGGCATTGCCGAAATGGCGCACCTGCCAAAGGAAGTACGCGAAAGGACAGACGCACTCGACGCTGCAGGAAACACAACGGCTGCGATCGGTAAGGGGTTTGCGATCGGTGTTGCGGGCTTTATGTGCTTGGCGCTCTTCGGTGCTTTCAAAGAGGAATCCGGACTGCAGAGTATCGATGTCAGCAATCCTTTCACCCTCATGAGCCTCCTCATCGGAGGCATGCTCCCATTCCTATTTAGTAGCATGACAATGCGCGCTGTCGGACGCGCTGCCATCGCGATGATCGAAGAAGTTCGCCGCCAATTCAAAGAGATCCCGGGACTGATGCAGGGGACGGCAGAAGGGGACACCGCTCGCTGTGTTGCAATCTCCACCAATGCCGCGATTCGCGAAATGATCCTCCCGGGCTTACTCGCGATCATTTCCCCTGTTGCGATCGGACTCTTGATGGGTCTCGAAGCGCTCGGGGGCTTACTTGCCGGTGCACTTGTCAGCTCTATTTTGCTTGGTATGTCGATGGCGAACTCCGGTGGAGCATGGGACAACGCGAAGAAGTATATCGAAGCCGGTAACCACGGTGGCAAAGGCTCCGAGACACACAAGGCTGCGGTTGTCGGTGACACCGTCGGTGATCCGTTCAAAGATACATCCGGCCCGGCGCTGAACATCCTTGTAAAGTTGATGTCGATTATGGCTGTGCTGACGGCGGGGATTTATAGTGCGAATGGGTTGATCGGGTAAATGAGAGGATTTAGAGGATGTAGAAGACTTAGAAGAACGGCCCTGAAAGGGGTCGTTTTTTGTAACAGACGAGTATTCATTCATGTATACTTGAATGCATGAAGAAAGATGTCATCCAGAAAGGCATACAGGAGGTATTGCAATTATCGCCTCTGCGCGGACAAGTGCGCCGCGTCTCTCTATTCGGTTCCTACCTGCATGGCACGGCAAAAAAGGATAGTGATATTGATCTACTTATTGAGTTCATAAAACCCATCAGCATGTTCGCACTCGTGCATATGGAACGGGATCTGAGTGCAGCGCTTGGGAAAACAGTTGAACTTTCCACCCCCAATAGTCTCAGCAAATACTTCCGATCCGATGTTGTAAAGGAAGCGGAGCCGTTGTTTAAGGCTCCTATCTTATGAAGAATGATGCGCTCTTTATTCGGATAATTCCGCGATCCACTTCTTTATTCCCCTAGGAGGAATACCCCGTCAGCTTGCTGCGGGCGGTCGTCAGGTGGAGGGGGTAGGCTATTCGTATGACGAAACACATCCACAAAGAG
>JAYUSS010000106.1:0-14400 GCA_043755535.1 Candidatus Peregrinibacteria bacterium
CAACGTGGTGGAAGAAGCCGGAAAACTTTTACGTGGCCTATCGGGCAATTGTGCGGAAATGGGAGGCTTTCTGATGTGCAGGGTCAGTGCCCACTTACGGGTGAGCGTCCATGCTCACCCCAGTTGTCAGCCCAAACTGTCATCAAAGGCAATCATGATCACGATACACAGAATTTTCGCGAACTCGATCGGCCAGATGAGAGTCGTGAAAACCTCATGTAGTCCAATGTGGTCGCCTTTTGCCGCATCTCGCGCCATGAGGACGACCAGCAGCAGAACTCCTGCCGCCCACACAAGAACTCCGATCACAAACACCCACCAGAGAAACATCAACATCGCAGCGCCTCCTTTCGTGAGTGCCCAGAAGAAAAGAACTGACTTGGGTATCATGCGCCAGAAAAATGTATTGTCAATTTTATGGCTTTTATGGAGTGCCTCCATTACGCTCCAAGAACTCATTTCCGACTCCTCTATGAAGCTTAAGGCACTCTACAAACGCACAATTGAAATCGGTATGGACGCAGACGTCCGCGGCAAAAAACAGCTCGAAAAAATGCTTAAGAAGCAGGCTGATAAGTATAAAAAGCTCGAAGGCCGCGATAAAGAACTCTTTGATGAGGAGCGCACGTGGAACCCCTACAGCGATTCGCGCATTTTGAACGGAACCGGCGAAGAAAACATTACCCGCCTGATGATCGGTATCGATATCGAAACACCGGAAATTCTCTTGGCGGACAGGCTCCGTGAGAAGGGTGAGAAGATCGATGCGATCATGATTCACCACCCAGAAGGCCGCGCTTTGGCGGACCTGGAGAAAGTAATGCCCCTACAGGTCGACCTGCTCGCATCCTTTGGAGTCCCTGTAAACCACAGCGAAGCACAGTTGCGTCCACGTATGGATCGTATCTGGAGGTCTATTCACGCCGATAACCTGTTTCGCACCGAGCGGGCTGCAGAACTCCTCGGCGTCCCCGCTTTCACCTGCCACACCGTTACCGATAACTTGGTATGGAGATTTATCGAGAAAGAAATCTGTGCCAAGCAGTATGACGATCTCCAAGAAATCGTGAACGCGCTTTTGGAACTGGAGGAATACAAGTACTACGCCAAGAAGGGAAACCCACCGATCATCGTCAACGGAAGCGGCAGCGGACGCCCCGGGAAAATCGTTGCCACAGAATTTACTGGTGGAACCAACGGTCCGGAGGAATTCTTAGAGAGCCAGAGCCGAGCCGGTGTCGGAACAATTTTGAGCATGCACGTTACCGAAAAGACCCTGGAAGAAGCAAAGAAGCACAACGTGAACATGATTCAGTGCAGCCATATGGCATCGGATGCGATGGGGATCAACCTGCTTTTGGATATCTTGAGTAAAGAAGAGAAGAAACTGGATGTGTTGCCTGTTTCAGGGTTTATCCGTGTGAAGCGAAAATAGTATTAGGTATTAGGTATTAAGTATACGAACGTAGGCATACCTAATACTCAATACCTAATACCCAATACTCCCCACCCCATGCCCAATCTCTTCTCCCTCTTCGGCCAATCCTGGGACTTCTGCCGCAAACAAAGCGCGCTCCTGCAAGCAGCATTCTGGCTACTATTCCTCCCCACATTAGTCGGCCAATTCCTTGCCGACTATGAGATCGCTCAGGAAGAAATGCTCGGAGACCGTCCCGAGATTTCTCTCCTCTTGGTGCTAGGCCAGATTATGTTGGCACTCCTTACTCTGTGGGGAACGGCATGCGTATTGGTTGTCGGAAAGCGTTTACTGCAAACAAAGGCCGGGCGCGCTAAAACATCATTCCCCATTGTCCGAACGCAAGGCGCTGCCTCATTTGTCCCCCTCCTTCTCACCGGCATTTTACGTACCGTTATGGGAGTACTGTGGACGCTACTCCTGATCATCCCCGGCATTATTTACATGATCCGCACTGCGTTTTACCCGATTGTCGTCGTATGCGAAGGAGTCTCTTATCGCCCCGCTCTTAAGATGTGTTTGGAACTATCCAAAGGAAGGTTCTGGCAAGTGGCTGGAACGGTTGTGGGCCTGGGGCTACTCACACTTGTCCCTTCACAATTGATCTCTGTCATCCTCATGACGATGGCCGACGGACTCCCTGTTGGCGCACTCGTCGCAGCAGATACTGCTTCGGCACTTCTGTTTACGGCTGCGTTCGCTGTCTACGAAATCGGCTTAGTGATTGCGTATGATCACTTTAGGCCACGGGGGCATGTGAAAAATTAGCTTGTCAGCTGGTTAGCTAGTCAGCTTGTTAGGAGAGCGTTCTTCGAGAGCGAAGAACCTCATTTGTGTGCACACATCAAGAAAAACTCATGATTACAATAAAATAAATCTCAGGGTGTCCCCTATTTTTGAGCTTGTCGTGGAAAGATAGGGCATATCTCTTTTCTAATAATTATGCCCACTGTTATCCACTCTCATAAAGATCTGATCGTCTGGCAAAAAGCGATGGATCTGGTTTGCCTTATATACGAACTGACAGAGCACTTTCCACGAGAAGAAATCTACGGTCTTACATCTCAAATGAGACGCTCCGCTGTTTCTATCCCATCAAACATAGCCGAAGGAAGGCGCCGAGGAACAAGAAACGATTTTGCTCAATTCCTCCATATTGCGTCTGCATCAGGAGCAGAGCTTGAAACCCAACTCATGATCGCAAAAAGATTACCGAAAACTAAGGATTTAGATTATACAAAAATCGATGCACTGCTCTTAGAGGTATCAAAAATGCTAAGCGCCATGATCCCAAAGCTTAACCCCCGTCATCAAAAAACCTAACCAGCTGACTAGCTAACCAGCTAGAAAGCTATTTCGTCACTGTTTCAACAATCTTCTTAAACGCCTCCGGTTCATGAATAGCCATTTCGGACAGCGACTTTCGGTCGAGCTTGATACCCTTCTTGGTCATCTGATCGATGAATACGCTGTACTTGCTGCCCGTCTCGCGGATAGCCGCGTTTAGGCGGATGATCCAGAGGGAGCGGAAGTTGCGCTTCTTCTTTTTGCGATCCATGTAGGCATGCTGACCTGCTTTGATCACGCGCTCCTTAGCTTTGACGAAACTGGTACCTGCAGCACCGTCGTAGCCCTTGGCTAACTTACGAATCTTCTTGTGCCGGCGGGAGCGGACAATTCCGCGCTTAACTCGCATGGGTTAGAGGTAGGGAGTCAGGTGCTTAATAGCGTTTTGATTCGTTGGATGCACGAGCGTGGTACGGTTGAGGGCCTTCTGGCGCTTGCTCTTCTGTTGCAACAAGTGATTGCGGCCGGCTCGTTTCATAGCCAGTTTACCGGATCCGGTCTTCCGGATTCGCTTCTTCGCGCCGCTGTGGGACTTCATCTTTGGCATAAAAAATGTGCAACGGGCTGGGAGTATAGACGACCATGCACCGAACGCAACCTGAAAATACGTCATGCCTACCCTCTTTCCATCGTTGCGTTTACTCGTTTATTCGTTTTCTCATTAATTCGAATAAACAAATAAACCAATCAACGAAAAAACGAGGCTAGTGTCCTTTCGGTCTCATAACGGCAATAAACTGGTTCCCCTGCATTTTGACGTCCTGTTCCACCTCCGCAACCTCTTTCATCGCTTCCATCAGCTTTTTAAGCTTTGTAATGGCGTAATCCTTGTTAGTCAGCTCACGACCACGTAAACGAACGGCAAACTTTACCATATCGCGATCGGCTAGGAATTCCTTAGCCCGATCTGCCAAACGGTCAAGGTCGTGCTGTTCTGTACGGAAACCGAACCGGAGCATCTTGGTTTCCGTCTGTTTGCTGTGTGCTTTCTGCTTTTTCTCCTTCTTCTGCAGCTGGTACAGGTAATGTCCAAAATTCCCGAGCTTCACCACAGGAGGCACTGCTTTTGGCGATACTTCGATCAAATCCACCTCGGCTTCAACGGCACGAGCAAGCGCTTCTTGGATGGTCAATTTTTCAGCCGCACCCTCATCATCGATCAAAAGGACGATTGGAGTGGTGATTTGTTCATTCATGCGAGGGCGCTTCTCGATTTTACGCTGATCTCGCTGTCCGGGTTTATGTCGCTGACGCAGAGGAAAAAGGGGGAAAGTAGGGCGAAATGTACGTTTAAACAGCTGATTGGTCAAGAAAGTATAAGAGTTACAGAACTTTTACGAATTTGTAAGGAGGTAAGGGAGTAATGATGTAAGGAAGTAATCATATCCTTACCTCCTTACTTCTATACTTCTTTACTCCCTATTTCGTCCGTCCATACGCCCCCACCTCTACCTTCGCCTGCACCGTCCCATCATCCAATAACTGCACATCCGCCTTGCGCATAGCAAAGAATGTAAGCGGCCATAAGCGGGCGCTGCGGACATCGTCCGACATACTCTTAAGGAGGCCACGAATATGCTGCAAACGCGCATTACCCAAAAAGTTACGGATAGCTTCGAGGGACTGCGGGGACACGAATGATTTGAGCAATGCTTCGTCGAAAGGACGCGGCTCTTCGCTGTAGCGAAGGATATCGGTTGCAAAGAACTGCTCGAGCGCCGCAACTGCCGCAGGGTTATCTTGCTCCGTCGCACGAAGGAGTGTTTCCATATCCACCTTGGATGCTATATCCCCCACGGTCAGGAGCCCCGATGCCTCGATGAAGAGCTGGAACTGTTGCCAGCCCTCACGCGTCAGACGAAGGTCGACTGTCATCGGCAGTACTGTGAGGTCTGCGGATTCGTCCGTAAATGATCCGATGGAAATAGGTGAATGCCAGAGTAACGTTTTGGAATCTTCCAAAGATGAAAGCAATGTACCCAGAACTGCAACCGGGCGAGTCGTACCCGTACCGGTCGGGAGCACATACGTCTGCACCTGCTCATCGGCTGAACCGCTTACAAGAGCCGCTTGCAGCTCTGCCACTTCGTTCTGCTCGGCGAGGATATTCATGCGCTCTTCAATAGCAGGAAGGCGCACCGCAGCCGGGAGCCCCGTTTCGCGCATAGCAACTACTGCCTCTGCATGAGCGCGAAGGAGCACGATGCTGCCGATAATCATCAAACACGACAGCGCGCATGCAACGATGTCTTGATGCCGACGAATGAAGGAGGACGTACTCACAATCAGTTGAGGTTAAAGCGGAACAGAAATGGTGAATGGACACTGCCATCGGGGAGTTTTTCACGCGTGAAGGATGGACGTTGTAACTCCGATACAAAGGGCAACCCTGCAATTTTATCGCTATATGCAGCCAAAACTGTCATGCTGCTCAGTCCCACATTACGAACATCCCCTTCGATGCTCACACTGTCACCTTCTATAGTGATCCTACTAAGGACAACACCCTTACCAGGCTCCCCGAGTCGAGCTGCCGCTTGGCGAAACTGCTCTTCCATCGATTCAATCGAAGGCTTACTTGCACGTTCCTCCACAAGACTCCGATAGAGAGGATCATCCACAGGCTGCACTAAGATTAAACGATGCTCTTCGGCGGAGACTAAACTCGCGGTTAAGCTCTTTTCATACTCAGCAATTGCGCGTGGCGTCATTGCCATACCATCCGGGCGCTCTACATTGGTAAACGCAGGGAGCAGGTAGATGTACGACGTCAGCAGGAGCGCATAGAGCGACCCGGAAAAGAGGAGCCCCGGCATGGAGACACGTGCCAGAATGGCCGAAAGTGACGAGGAGGCCGCTGTTTGAGTGTTTGTGTCTGTCATCGGGATTTCTCATTATTATAGCAGAAACCACTGTTTTCAGCTTGCTCCAGAACTTGCTATAAATACAAAAAAGTGTTAAATTACCACCAGTTTCGGCGATCTTCTAAAACAACGAAAGGATACCTATGAGCTTAAAATGGTGCACATGTTTCATCTCTCGGGATACTGAGGAAGAAACACATCTCCAACAAGGCGACCAGTTGCGCTACTTCCCAAGTGGCCACCAGAGAAAAGGCCGCATCCTATTCACAAGAGGAGAATCCGAACTCAGGCTTGTGAGAAATAAGGGACGCCACGATCCCCACACTCTTCCAACTTGGGTATACTGTGCTGACGAGCAAGATTTTATGCTCGTTGCGGAAATGATTGCTGCTGCTGCAAACTTGGGTATCGAATTCGACCCATTCAACCGAGAAACAGAATACTATATCTGCACACTGATCGCCAAGACGTAAGCAGATCTACAAAGGTTTGTTTGATTAGAACCCCAGCCGCACACCACGGCTGGGTTCTTTTATGATTCCGCATACTATGCAGGTTTATGATCAGATCTAATCCTCAACCGCTTTCTGTTCTCCTGAATGTAAAGAAGACGGTTATCCATATTCTCCAATAACTTCAGAATATGGTCGGCATCATCCTGCAAATCTGCCATGTCACGACTCATGGGGTTTGCATGATCTGGAGCAGTACGATCCTTACAATTCAATTCATCACGAATTTTCCATAGTTTTCTGGAGAGCAGCAACGCCTCAATCCTTGCTGACGATATGCCCCCTGCGAGGACAAAATCATTCGGATCTTTTCTTTCTAGATCGGCGTTTGCCGTTGTTATTGGAAAAGTTGCATCTGTCATAGGCTTCCGAAGATACGACTCCCCCAAATCGCACGCAACAAAAAAATGCATCAATGCGCTAGCGCGCTAAAGCGATTTTCCTCTTGATATTTTCTAAGGCTGCTGCACTTGTCTCTCTTGCGAGAAAGGGCCGGAACCCGTACCTTTCCAGCATACTTTTACTCGCCTTTGCCCGTGGAAGAACTTCTTCTGAAACTGCAGGAATTAGCCTCTGCCGTGAACACGGGAAAGGACTCTCTTTGAGGCCAGAAACGTCCCTGCCCAGGTAGCCGCGCTGGAAGCGAAATCGACTGCGCCGGACATCTGGGATGATCAGAAAAAGGCGAACGATCTGTTCGCCGAATTACGCGCACTCAAAAAATTGTGGGAGCCGGTTGTCGCACTTGCCAATGACGTGCAGAGCCTCGTCGAGCTTGCGGGCATGGCGTCACCGGAAGATCTCCCCGCGATGCAGGTGGATCTGGAAGCAATGCAACAACGATGGAATGTCATCGAACCGATGCTGTATCTAAGCGGCGAATTCGATCACTTCAATGCCTACGTCACCATCAGCGGTGGCGCAGGGGGGACCGAGGCACAGGACTGGGCTGGGTTTCTGATGCGCATGTATCTGCGGTACTGCGAACGCATGGGATGGACGACAACGCTGATCGAAAAAACAGACGGACAGGAAGCAGGTATTAAAAGCGCGACGATTCTTGTGGAAGGTGATCCTGCCTATGGCTATTTAAAATGTGAAAAGGGAACGCATAGACTTGTGCGCCTCTCCCCTTTCAATGCGAAAAGCTTACGCCAGACAAGTTTTGCATTAGTGGAGGTTTTGCCCGAGATCAAAGACACAGGGGCAATTCAGATTGATCCAAATGACTTGCGTCTCGACACCTTCCGCGCAGGAGGAGCGGGAGGCCAGCACGTCAATAAAACCGACTCCGCCATCCGCATCACGCATATTCCCACAGGCATCGTTGTCGCGTGTCAGACGGAACGAAGCCAGACACAGAATCGCGAACGCGGCATGAACATGCTTGCTGCAAAATTATTGGAGCGAAAAAAAGAGGAAGAGCTAGAACAAAAAGGAGAACTGAAAGGCGCATCACAAAGTGCCTCATTTGGACAGCAGATTCGCAGCTATGTGCTGCACCCGTATCAGATGGTGAAGGATCTGCGCACAGATTTTGAAACGAGTAATACGCAGGGGGTGTTGGATGGGGATATTCAGGGGTTTATTGATGCGGAACTGAAGAGACAGGCACGAGGAGGCTAAGAATTGCGGCTTTCCATATGGAACGCTACGATAAGCCACTTACGTCATTTTAATGTCTAAAAAATTTTCTATTGCGGCTGTTGAATCTGGAGAAGCTACTTTTGATGATGACGCAGGTTTGGCTTATCATTTTTACAGCGGCATGCAACAAGACATGCTGCAAAGTCGAGGCGGAAAATTTGGGACATTTTTTTACTTGATGGAAATGGCAGGTGTAGCGGGGGCCGTCATCCTCCCTAAGGGCAAAGAACGCATCACATTTTTAAAGACATACTACGCGCTCATGCGGTATATCGATGATATCGTTGATGGCGATCGGCCAATGCCGAAGGGATGTACATCTGCAGCCGTATTTGTAGAAGAATTACTCGCATGGAATGAGCGGCATCGAAACGGGGAAGTGACTGCAGGCGATAACCCGATACAGCGACTGCTTGCATATTGCTATGAGACAGGTACGAAGTTTGGAGAGGATTTTCACACGGAAACAGACGAAATTCTGACATCCATGCTGTTTGATGCACGTCGTAGAGGAACAGCCGAAATACATTCAGAGCACGATTTACAAACTTATTTCCATAGTCTGGATATTAATGGGACAGTCCGCGGATGTCTCAAGGCATGCGGCGAAGATGCATGTTTTGAAGAGGCACTTACTCCTTTGGGACAAGCAACCCGTATTTACTACAATCTCCGCGATCTGGAAGAAGATATACAAGCTGGATTGATAAATATTTCCAGTGAAGACATCGCGAGACTCGGTATCACACATGATGATCTGCAACGGGGTATGCAATCGGAAAAAATTCTCCGGTGGTGGCAGGAGCAAGCGGCTATCGAACTGAATTTAATTGAAACCCATCGGAAAACAATACAAACGCTGCCATTGAGAACTCTTACTAAAAACGTACTCCATTGGATATATGAACGTCCCGCAGAGAAATTCTTGCTGGATAAATTGGAAGAGATGAACGGCGTACGATTGCAATCGCCGACTGAGACGATACGCAATCATCCTGTAAGGTACGTTTTGGCCGCATTCAGTTCGGCTTATTTGAACCTCAAACATGGTACGCAGTTAGAACTGCGCACAAATGAAGAAAGGCGCTTTGCCAAGAAAGCACGTAATCTCGCAGTTCTTTATAGCGACTTCACCGAAACGCGCAGCCCCGTCGCAACCTTGCGAGCGACGGAAGCGGGATTGCTTTGCACGGCTTATGATGTGGCGAGCGATTGGAGAAAATTCGATCCCCGATCTGCCCAAACATTCCAAGAATTACTCGTACAGTACTGCTCTCCTTATGAAAGAAATGTTGCTACTGACCTGTATGATAGAGACAAGAAAAATGAACTCAAGGATGATGGGCTCGAGCGGGGCTCCGTATGCTTGGAATTGATTGTATCAATGATGGACATACGCGATGAATTCACACAAAGAGGAATCGACATTCTCATCGCGGGACGAGAACTGCAGATCATCGACGATATTCTTGATTATGAGGACGATAAGAAAGTTGGCGACACCAACTGTTTAACATCCCCCAATGCAACATCTCATCTTGAAGAAGTACTCCGATCGAAGACGCTGGAACTCTTCCCTGAACATACGGCATTACGCCAAACAATCGAACGAGCACGGCTAAAAGCACGGTTGCTTCTGAAGGATCTCCGCGCCGACTTTGAAACGAGTAATACGCAGGGGGTACTAGACGGCGACATACAACCTTTCATCGATTCCGAACTCAAGCGACTGGCTTGAGAAACTTAAAAGGGGGAGGCTCTACTTGCTCATATCCTAGACAATTGTGTAAATTCCATCCGCATGTATAAGAATAGAAAACCGGGGTTCACCCTCATTGAGCTCCTGATTGGTATCAGCATCATCGGCGTACTGGCCGGTATCGTCATCGTTGCCATCAATCCTGCAAAGCAATTTACCGATACGCGCGATGCGGAGCGGTATGTGATGATCCGTGAACAGCAGAACGCCATTGTTCAATATCAAATAGATCAGGGACAAGATCCTGTGACGGGGGTCCCTAACGGGGAAACCTATGCGAAAAAAATCTGCAGGGCAGGAGTAACCGATGCATCCTGTGTGAATCTTGATGCGTTAGTCACAAGTGATTTTCTCGTCGCTCTCGCTGTCGATCCGCTGGAAACCGACGTACTCGTGACCGGATATCGCGTCTATAAAGACAACGGAAGCCGCTCAACGATCTGTTCGGATTATGTAAGCGATACGTCGGACACCCGTCGATGCAGCGGGTCATCCGCTATCAGCAACAGCTCTGCTTCCTCTGCACTATCTACTGCATCTTCAACATCTTCTACAAATGAAGGAGGGGCGGGGGGCGGGGGAAATCAAGCATGCAATATCCAGGTCGGCATAGGTGCCGAAACTTCCATCCTCGTTGGCACAAAGCTGTATGTCACAAATTCTTTTACAGATAATGTTTCTGTTATTAACACTGTAACCAATACACTGCTGACGACGATTGCGGTAGGAGAGCAACCCGGACCGATGGTGGTCGATGGCGACAAACTCTATGTCATCAATGTCAACAGTGGTAGTGTCTCGGTTATCAATACCAACACGAATGCGGTTATGACAACGATAACAGTGGGCACAAGCCCCTTGGCAGCGATCTATGCCAATGACACGGTCTATGTCCTCAATCTTGGAAGTAATAACATTTCCATGATCGATACGCTCACCGATACCATGCTTGGCAATATCTCGACAGGCTTTGACCCCTTCTCCGCTGCATACACAAATAACACGCTCTTCGTCGCCAACCGAGCGAGTAATTCCGTCTACGCGATCGGACAGGATGGAGTCGTATCGATTCCAGCCGTTCAAGCCCCCATTACGACATTTCTGGTCGGTACGAAACTCTACGTGCTGAATTTCAATAGGAATGAAACTGATCATGGAAATATCACCGTCATCGATACCATCGCAAAGAGCGTGCTCTATAACATCAATGTTGTGCCCTTCCCCAACACCATCACCCGCGTCGGTACAAAATTGTATATCGGATCATCGATGGGCGGGGATATTTCCATTGTCGATTCCGAAACGGATACGGTGCTGAAAACCATGTACATCGGCGGCAATTCGTATCACGCGACGGCGATCGGTACGAAGGTGTATTACAGTATCGGGGGCACACTTCAGATCGTTGATACAACTACCGACACATTGGGGCAGACAATTACACTTGCAGGAGGCGCCGGACAAGCCACCGTCGTCGGTACGAAGCTTTATGTAATCCAATTAGGAGCAAATAGTGTTGCTATCGTCGATACGGTAACAAATACCTTGCTTCCGTGCGGCGGGTAAATTCCATTGTGAGAAAGTGTATAAAGATGGCAGCAGGTATTGGAGAGGTGGCCGAGTGGTCGAAAACGGCATCTGGAAGAAGATCAGTATGCGTGCTATACTAGCCAGATGGCTACATTCAACCCTGACTTCCGGAAAGTGTTTGAATCTGTGCCGGGGTGTTACCTCATCCTGCTGCCCGATCGTGATTTTACCATCGTTGCCGTCAGTGACGCATATCTGGAAGCGACAAAAACCGAGCGCAGCAATATCCTTGGGAAAGGACTCTTTACAGTCTTTCCCGATAACCCCAATGATCCGAATGCGACAGGCGTGAAGAATCTGACAGCATCGCTGCAGACGGTTCTTAAGACACGCGGCGCCCACACCATGGCCATTCAGAAGTACGACATCCCGCGTCCCGCGGCCGAAGGCGGAGGGTTTGAGGAACGATACTGGAGCCCGCGCAATTCGGCTGTGCTGGACGAAAAAGGCGATATTCTCTGTATCGTGCACTGTGTCGTCGACGTGACGAAACAGAAACAGACAGAAAACACATTACAGGACAGCGAACAACGACTCACTCTCGCACTCGACGCTGCACAGACAGGTGCCTGGGATCTTGATATGATTCATGACACGGCCATCCGGTCGCTGCGCCACGATCAGATCTTTGGGTACAACACCCTCCAACCGACATGGGGCAGTGCTATTTTTTTCAAACATATTGTGCCGGAAGACCGGCAAATGGTGCAGCAGGCATTCCAGGAAGCAGTTACAACGGGAACGCTCATTTTCGAGTGCAAAATACAATGGCCTGATTCCTCCATTCACTGGATCACCGCACGAGGTCATATGTATTACGATACCAAACAAACACCTGTCCGAATGCTCGGAACGGTCAATGACATCACCAAGCACAAGCAGGCGGAGGACGAGATAGAGCGCACAAAAGCCTTCTTGGATTCGATCATCGAGAACATCCCCAACATGATCTTCGTGAAAGATGCGCAGGAACTGCGATTCCTACGTTTTAATAAGGCCGGAGAAGAGCTCCTCGGCTACGCAAGGTCTGACATGCTTGGGAAGAACGACTACGATTTTTTCCCGAAGACCGAAGCTGATTTCTTCACGAAGAAGGATCGCGACGTTCTGGAAAGCAACACCCCCCTGGATATCCCTTCCGAGCCCATCCGCACACGAACCAAAGGCGAACGTATTCTGCATACCAAAAAAATCCCGATCTATGATAAGCAGGGAAAACCAAAGTATCTGCTGGGAATTTCCGAAGATATTACCGAACAGAAGCACGCAGAAAAGGCGCGGGCGGAATTCGTGATGCTGGTTTCACACCAACTGCGCACACCACTGGCAGCAATGCGCTGGTCATTCGAAATTCTCAAAGAACGCATCAGCCATTTTTCGGATACCGAGCAGCGCTTGATGAACCAGTCATACACGGCGATGCTCGGCATGTCAGAGACCATCAACACCATGCTGTCGGTCGCACATATCGATACACAGAAAATCATGGTGAATCCATCAGAATGCTCGCTCTCCAATGTGCTCAAGCCTTTGCTGAACGATTTCAACGTTGAAGCGCAGCAGAGACACATGCACCTGACACTGGATGCCCCCGAGGACTGCACCATCATCAGTGATGCCACGCTGCTACGGGAAATATTTTCCAATCTCCTGAGTAATGCCATCCAATATACTCCGGACGAAGGAAGTATCTGCGTCAGCATTAAAAAAGAGGGGCAAACTGCCATCGTCACCGTCACCGATACCGGCATCGGTATACCGGAAAATGCAATGGGTTCGCTCTTCGAGAAATTATTCCGTGCCGAGAATGCCAAGAAAATAAAAGCGGGTGGCAGCGGTCTTGGTCTGTATGTTATCCGCTCACTCACGACACTCCTGGGTGGCACGGTGTCTGCCTCTTCCAAGGAGGGCAAAGGAGCAACCTTCACGGTTCGGCTTCCTGTCCTTTCAACTTTCAACACACCATGATGACAACAAAAATAATCCTCATTGTGGAAGACGATGCACCGCTGCAAAGCAACCTGCAGGTGTATCTGACGGCACAGCAGTACCGCGTCCTTCAGGCGGGCAACGTTGAGGAAGCAAGCGAGGCTCTACAAACGGAAACCCCCGATCTCATTCTTCTCGATCTGCTTCTTCCGGGAAAGCCAGGTACCGCACTCCTGGAATCGTTGAAAGCGAAAGAGTGTCACATCCCCGTCATTGTCATCACCAACACCGATACTCCCGGCAGGCGCGAAGAGTGTATGCAATTGGGAGCGCGCGATTTTGTGATTAAAAGCAATATTTCATTGCAGACGCTCGGACAATTGATCGAGAAGTATACGAATGAAAGGTGATCGCAGGCTGCATTATGTCTCCGTATCAGATGGTGAAAGACCTGCGCACGGACTTTGAAACCAGTAACACTCAGGGGGCATTAGATGGAGACATCCAAGGATTTATTGATGCGGAGTTGAAGAGACAGGCACGGGGCAGCTAGACATTCACCGATCAACTGTGAGCGCCTTTTGCATATCATACGTTTCATTCGTCACAGTCGTCCAGAATTCGCCGCATATGATCTGTGCAAAATACGGCTCATGTGTTTCTAATCCTTCGATACAAGGGCTCCAGCCACCGGCAATGAAGAACTGTCCGGTGCCGAACACATGCGTATCCGTTCTTCCCATTTCGTCAGGAATAAGACACATTTCATCAACCCCCTCTACACACTCATGAATCCGCTTTTCCCATTCTTCAGGAGTATGAATCTCGATGTTATACACGTCGAACATTTTTCCTTCAGATGAAGGAGCAGATAGCGGAATACCGAAGTAAAATCTGAAGCCATCTTTTCGTACACTATACGTTGTCCACGTGGTAGGAAGCTGGAAAGAGAATCCGAACTCTTCATTGTGATATAGCGGGTCATGTAGCACCTGATCGGGTTGATACAACGGAAAGCCTGCAATCACTTCATCGAATGATTCTGAAGCAACACTAGATGGCGCCTCGCTGCTGGCCGCAGTCTGATCGTCTATAACCGGGGTGGATGGGGTGCATGCGGTCAACAACAGAGCACCGCACAAAATGTAGACAGATTTCATGAGCGAAGTGTACATGAACTCTTCTCCAACGCAAGATTGCGCTGAAGCCTCCTCCGCTTTCCAATGCAAGGTTGCGCTGAACAGGTCTAGACTGGGTGGATTGATACCAACACCC
>JAYUSS010000107.1:0-14370 GCA_043755535.1 Candidatus Peregrinibacteria bacterium
GAGATTCACCCAACGACAATGCTCTCTTGCTCGAGTAACCACCACGGACTTTAGTCCATTCCCGCCAACCCCTGCACTTTAGTGCATGGTGGTTGAGTCCAGTCCCATCAAGAGCATTACGTACAACCCATTCCACTCCCAATGGATATCCTTTTCGGATGATCTTTGCACGATTCTCAAGAAGAGGTACATATTGCAGCAGCCTATCTCCGAACTCCGCGACATTCGATGTCACACGATCGTGCAAAACACCGGGCATAAGCTTATCCAGCAGATTTGCAAAATGATCTGTCTGCATATGCAGAAAAACTCCGCGATCGGGTATTCCCGGTGTCAATCTATGATTGAAAGCACTGATTCCGTCTCCTCTCCAACTCAATGCATATTCAGTATTTGGATCTTCTCCGGTAGGAGGTTGATACCAATCAGGAGGAAGTGTAGCTACACGTCCAACTTTTCCGGAATAAAATTCCAAGCCCGGGATATCAATGTCGGTAACAGCTTTTCGTGAATTGTTCATAGTTAGAAGAAAAGAATGGGCCTCAGCATCTCGCTTTGGACACGAGGTGTCAATAAACGACGACTCAGTCATGTATTCAAGAAGGGGATGCTATAAGGGCTTGTACAGAGCAACACAAACGGGTATCATGTGTACATGAGCAAAAAAGCAGTCGCCAGCATACATATCCGTATTCCAGCAAAACTAAAGAGGGAAGCGGAAAAAGTGATCGAAGCATTGGGTCTCGATGCCTCATCCGCTATCCGTCTTTTTTATACGCAAATCACGCTGCAGCAAACCCTCCCCTTTACTCTCCCCAAACTACGCATAGCATCCCCTAAAACGCAGAAGTTAATCGCAGAAGCACTTGCAGATGACATGATAGGGCCGTTTGACAATGCAGAAGATGCTTTGAAAGCCATGTATGCCGCAACTTAAATTTTCAAAGCGCTACCTGAAAGACGTAAAGAGTTGGAAAAAATCAGGAATAAGCATGGAGCCGCTCGACGATTTTGTCCGGACGGTCAAAGTGACATGGCCGCCACCTGCAAAATATGAAGGTCATCTCTTATCGGGTACGTTTGAAGGAACATGGGATGTTCACTTGCGACAAAATTGGGTATTACTGCTTCGCTTTCAAAATGATACCGTAGAGTTTCTACGTATGGGGACGCATGCAGATTTAGGGCTGTAAGTATGGTATCTTTCATTCGGAATCTCTCCTTTTTTTCGCTACAATAGTCACGGAGAGATGGCTGAGTGGTCGAAAGCGCCTGACTTGAAATCAGGTGAGCCCGCAAGGGTTCCGTGGGTTCGAATCCCACTCTCTCCGCCATCCGGCTACGTTCCAAATACCGTTTATCACATCAGTCAGTATTGTAACCGGAGAAGATGCCGGATTTTTTTGCGTCAGATGTTTGTAGAGATCCAGCGAACTCTCAATAACCCCCATAATGCCGGGGATGCCGCTCGTCGCTCCAACGAACCAGAGATTTGGAACAGAGCTTTTCGCCGTGAGCTTGCCAATATTGATGTTCTTTGTATCTAAGCGGCAGCCATACACATTCGCTTCAGCAGAATGGAACGCGCGTTCCACATCAACCGGCGACCAGAATGATTGTACGTCGATATGCTTACGAATGTCCGGAAAATAGGTTTTCTCGATGATGTCTAAGAAGCGCTCCCCGGTGTCTTTTTTCAATCGTTCATACGCACGACGATCTTGCTGATAGAGAGTGTGGAATTGTTTGTAATCAACGAATGTGAGGATTTCCATGGTCGCATCGCCCGGAGGGCAAAGTGTTCCACTTTTAGTCATAAGCGATGGCGTCGCAATGAACAACCATGGATGACTGAGATCGTGCTTTTTGATTTCTGCACGATACTCCGCATTCATATTTGAACGGGAATGGTGCCATATATTCCAAGCCCCAAAGCCATGCTGACGAAGATCCACGTTCTTAAGTCCCAAGAAAACCTGGAAAATGGAATCGGAATAAGAATATTCAATTCTCTTTTTTATTGCAGGAATCTTCCCATCTTCAACCATCTGCATGGTTAAATGGGGATCAATATTGGAAATGATATTTTTTGCATGGAATCGCTTTCCCCGTTGCGTTTCCGCATACGACTGGACTCCATTCATATGAATCGAACGAATCCGTTGATTGCACACGACGTCGCATGACGACTGCGCAGCGATTGTCCGGGCTAATTCTTCACAGAAAAATTTCATTCCCTTCACTGGATAATCCGCACTGATGCAGTAAGGCACTGTACGGTCTCATTACGATCTTTCGAAGTATTTCGAACACTACGAAATCATCAGGAAGAAGTACTGGCACCCGGCGCTGTACCTTGGATTTACTCTGCTCAGAAATGATATTGATACAGACGTCTATCTGATTGGGGATCACAACGTTTGCGGCATAGAGGATTCCTATATCACGGGTATCTATGCAGCAAATCAAATACTTAAACGGAAAACCTGAAACATGGGTATGATTCCATGTACTCTTACCCAATACCGTCCATTCAAACAGCTCTCATCACCGGCGCATCCGGCGGCCTCGGCGAAGAATTTGCAATGCTATGTGCAGCGGACGGCATGAATGTGGTGCTTATCGCGCGGAATGAAGAAAAACTCCTGTCACTCGCGGCTGCACTGGAAGAGACATACGGAATTCGGGCGACGGTGCTCCCGAAAGACTTATCGCACCCTGCTGCTGCGCAGGAAATCGCCGACGCACTCAAAAAGGCATCCATCACTGTTGATGTCTTGATCAACAATGCGGGCTTCGGCGGATATGGACTATTTCAAGAGACCGATCTTATGCATGAAGTACAGATGATCGACGTGAACGTGACGACGTTGACAGAACTGACGAAGCTCCTGCTGCCCGGCATGCTCAAACATGGACGCGGTCGGATCCTCAATGTAGCGTCTACCGCAGCGTTCCAGCCGGGACCGCTGATGGCCGTGTACTACGCAACAAAAGCCTACGTACTTTCGTTTTCCCATGCGATTGCCAATGAACTATCCGGAACGGGCGTCACCGTCACGTGTCTCTGCCCGGGTCCTACCAGAACAGGATTTGAAAAAGGAGCACATATGGGAAACTCACGGCTCTTCCGAGATGCCATGCGAGTGATGGATGCGAAGACAGTCGCCGCCAAGGGGTATCGCGGGATGATCGCCGGCAAGCGAGTGGTAATTCCGGGCTTTCAAAACAAACTGGGGTCTCTGCTGGTGCGTCTGATTCCCTCAAGAGTCGCTGCTTCAATCGCACGCATGGCTCAAGAGGGAAATGGCTGATAACGCGGGATAGAAGATCCTAAAAAAGACCTCGCAACCGCTTGGAGATGGGCGATCATGGGGTATACTTGGGCTTCCATTTTTGCATCCCCTTTTATCGTATGAACCGCACTCTCCCCTTTATAGCACTTTCTCTTTTGACGCTTTCAGCGTGCTCATTTAGGTCAACTCCGAATGAACCGGTCCCCACGGTCACTCCATCTTCCTCGTCGCAAGCGATGCCACCCGAAACTAAGAACGTGCTGTACCGTGGAGTGCTCGAGAAACAGGGTGTGAGTATTTTTATGGAAGGAACACACAGATTGCGCCTGGAAGACGGACGTTTTGTATTACTTTCGAGTGAGACGGTCGACCTTGGTGAATATATCGGCATGAATGTCGAAGTGTTTGGTGCCGTACGACCCACCGTCGAACAAGGCGGACTAATCATGCGCGTTGAGCGTGTGACATCCCTCGCTTCCTCATCGAGTTCATCGAGTACTCCACCGGTTGCTTTCTGCGGAGGATTCGGAGGATTTGCATGCCCCGATGACCTAACATGTATCGACGACCCGAACGATAGCTGCGACCCCATGAATGGCGGCGCTGATTGCGGTGGTATCTGCGTTGATGCTTCGTCGTCATCATCTGCAAAAGAAGAATCCAGCAGCTCTGTCGCTGTTGTTGAGAAATCTTCCACCCCCGTCGTAGTCGCCTCCTCTAAGTCTTCTAAGTCCTCTACGTCTTCTAATTCCTCTATATCCTCCGTGGCCGCAGCCCCTGCCTCAACCCCGTCTAACTATCAGGCATCCGGCGAACTCTCGGCAAAAGCTGCCGTGATGGCCAAGGATAAAATGGGGGCCGAAAACTGGACGCAGCAGTATTGCTCGACCCATATGGGCTTCTGCTTCCCTGTTCACCGCAACTGGTGGTTCAAATCGTTCGGTGCGACCTCTTCCACCTTCTGGCACATCGAAATCGGCCCATCCGAAATGAATAACCTGGGCGAAGGGCCACTAACGGTCGATGTAGTGAGTGGCAACACGACATCCGACGGCACCGTAACGGTACAGGGTGACACGGTCGTCGGCATCCGCGCTTGGACAGGCGGTCGTCATATCGAAGTACGCGCCCCGGCAAATCTGGAAGCTGCTGTTCGCTACCTGACGGAACAGATTAAAGCATCACAGAATTAATGTCATCGTAGAGGCGCCTTGCATGGCGCCTCTACCTGTTATCGTGTCATTCGCTATACTCAAGCTATGCCCTCATTCCCCTACGTTGCCCGCACAATCGAAGGAACGCTCGAACAAGGTTCGGTCGAAGCGTCATCCGTAGAAAATGCTCGTGCAGAGCTGCACAAGCGCGGGCTAACCATTGAAGAGCTTGATGGCGATGATACGGCGTCATTCAACGAAGAACCGCTCTGGACATCGCCCGATACAATGCCTGTGCGTGCAGCAAAAGTTGCAACACCCGCTATCGGCGATGTGTCGTATATTCCACTCACTCAAACACTACGCCTCTTTGCCGGTTGGCTAATGGCCTGGTACGGCATTATTTACCTTGCTGGCAGATACCGAGCCGATGGACGACTCCCATGGGATATTCCCGCGATTCAAGGACTGTCAGAGTCCACACTGGTTCTCCGTTTTGCATTCGCCGTATTCCTCTTCCTCCTGTTCAGCGATATCCAAAAGTGGACGGGGAAAGGGGCGCTGAAAGCGGTGATGCTGGGGGTTGTCGGGGCGTTTTTGTTTGTGGTGTTTCATTTGAATGTGTGATGGTTCGACAATCCTTCGACAAGCTCAGGATGACAGGCAAGTTTTATTATGAAAGCGGTTCGACAAGCTCACCGCACCCTGAGCCTGTCGAAGGGTCCTTTTACCAAAAGATTCTGTCATGGTGAGCCTGCCGAACCATTACAGCCCCAGCTGCTTCCGTATATCATCCGCCTGCGACTGCTCGGTCTGTTTGGCCTGGCTTTGCACGTACATCGATTGCAGATCCTTCCAGTCATCACTGTGCTTTTGCTCCAGCTTCATCAGCTGTAACAAGTGCTTCGGTGAGAGTTCGCTGAACTTGCGGCGCTCTTCTTCCAAGATCTTTGCAAGTTCGTCGATCTGGAACTGACTGAGCTTGGGGATTGCTTGGATAATGCGCCACTTTTCATCACGCGTGAGTGAAATGGAACCGCGGAGCAGCGCGAGGAATAACTGTTCGTCGAACGTTGTCTGTGGGTGACCCGGGACAACGACGTTGTCATTGGTAAGAGAAATGGCAATCGATCCGAAACGGTAATTGCCGACTTCTCCAAGCACGCGGATATCTTCATCGTCGTATCCCATCTCTTTAGTTGCCATCACTCCAACGGGTGGAGGTGGAGGACCCTGATCCTGTGCCATAGGTGTACCACCACTACCGTCATCACCCATACCGGAGCCATCGTCTCCCATACCAGTTCCAGCTCCGCCGCCTGCGGGCTGTGCACCCATAGAAGCAGGAGGCATTGGCGGGGTCGCAAATACCTGAGTGGGGTCGAGCCCCTCTGCAGGAACATCGTCACCGGGGCGTGGTGGTGGGACGGGGGTGCTTTGAGTTGTCTGATCGTCAGCCATGAGAAAAATGGGGAATTCATCTATAGTTTAGCGATACGGAAGCGGGAAACAACGGGAAATCTAGTCATAGCCTCAAGTCAATCCAAGCTACGTTATCCAGCAGTAAGATTTTCTAATATGCTCTGAATTGCTTTTTGAATA
This sequence comes from Candidatus Peregrinibacteria bacterium, assembly GCA_043755535.1. Classification (GTDB taxonomy): domain Bacteria; phylum Patescibacteriota; class Gracilibacteria; order Peribacterales; family Peribacteraceae; genus JAKQEM01. The sequence goes on from JAYUSS010000107.1 coordinate 6,053, forward strand.
GATGCGCTCTTGTTATGAATTCTCATGTTGATTCCGCAAGCCTTCGAAACAATTCTAATATTGCCCGCAAGTGCCTCGATCGTTTCTTGATAATCCTCCTGATGTTCATCTGAAAATTCCAAAGCTCGAGACCACGCCTTAACCGCTTTTAGTGCTTCGTTTTGTTGTGCATAGCACACTCCCAAATCAAGTTGAATATCAGGATCAGAGACATACTTCGAAACACTTTCTAAATACGAAATAGCTTCACCAAAATCTCCGTCTTGCATAAGAAATGCCCCAATCTCTGTAGAATACTCTACATAACTCTTGAGAGTTTCATCCGTCGCCATCAAGTGCATCGCATCTTCCAATAGCTCCGCGGCATGCCGCCAGTGTCGCGGATCATCACCGCAGCGCTTGGCACCATCAGTTAAAATCATTGCAAGATCGTAGCGCTCCCGCTCCGAATAATCCTCATAAGGGCCGGAATACTCGAATTCTGATCGCATAATCCTATTATACTCTAAACAACAATCATATGAAATTGCAACATCACGCCGACTTCCCCCTAAGGCACTGACCCTCGAAAGCGAATGAATTCGCTGCATGCGTCTGCGTTAACCCCCGATTTAAATCGGGGGTTAACGACTCAGTACTACGCTGACTTCCCCGCCGATATCCCCAACATTCTTTCAGCAGCTTGTCTGGCCTTCACCACCAATTCCGGCTGAAACAGATGCGGGAACTGGAATTCAGGGAGGCCACTCTGGCGTGTGCCGAAGAGTTCGCCGGGGCCACGCAGTTTGAGATCGATCTCGGCTAGCTGAAATCCAGAATCATAATTTTCCATTGCCTTAAGCCGCGGAGATTTCGCTTGCGGAGGAGTAGTGGTGAAGAGAAAACAATAACTCTGATGATCGCTGCGACCGACGCGCCCGCGGAATTGGTGCAGTTGGGCGAGACCGAACCGTTCCGCCCCTTCAATAATCATGATGGTGCTGTTGGGTACATCGATACCGACTTCGATTACTGATGTGGAAACCAAGATGTCATACTGCTTGTCTTTGAACTCCCGGAGGATCGATTCTTTGTCCGCCGGAACCATTTTGCCGTGGAGCATCGCAATCTTTCTGTGCGGAAAACCTTCGCGGAGCCTTTTTACTTCCTGCTCCACGCTTTTCACTTCTTTGATTTCCTCAGCTTCAGAACCGGTAATGAGGGGGCACACGACGAAAATCTGACGTCCTTCTTCGACCTGTTTATCAATAAAGAGCTCAACCGTCTTTCGATCGTTCGGGGACACCACTTTTGTTTTGATCATTTTACGATTGCCTGGTTTTTCCAAGAGCACAGACAAGTCATGATCGCCATACGCAGTAAGCGCGAGCGTGCGAGGGATCGGCGTTGCCGTCATCGCGAGGAAGTGTGGCATCCCCTTGTCTTTCAAACGCGCACGTTGATTCACCCCGAATCGGTGCTGCTCATCGACAATCACTAACTTTAAATTGCGAAATTGCACCGTGTCTTCAATCAACGCATGCGTGCCGATAACCATATCAATGGTACCGTCGAGAAGGCCTTGCTTGATGGCTCGGGATTCAGTGAGTGGTGTCGATCCGGTCAAAAGCTGTACATTTGGGACGCGTGCCGCAACTACGGGACTTAGGGATTGGGACTTAGGACTTAGGATGTCTAGATTTTCCGTTCCTAAGTCCGATGTCCTATGTCCTAAGTCCTGCCGTTGTCCTAAGTCCTTCCGTTCGTTTAACGTATTCCAAAAACTAATCAATATTCTTGAAATATTCTCCGCATGCTGACGTGCGAGTACTTCTGTCGGGACCATCAGCGCACTCTGCGCACCATGACGATGGACGGTTGCCATCACCGCTGTCGCGACGAGCGTTTTACCCGAGCCAACATCTCCTTCGAGTAACCGCGACATCGGCACATCTTTTTCCATGTCGCGGAGGATTTCATAGATAGCGATTTTTTGGCTATTGGTAGGCGTAAACTTGAGCGAGGCAAAAAATGTTTTAATGAGTTCGACATCCATCGGAATAATCAATCGCTCTTGATGTTCACCCTGCCACTCTTTTTTGCGCTCAAGGGCGTCCATCTGCACATCATACATTTCTTCGAACGCCATACGATGCTGTGCACGCGTAACATCCTCCGGCTTTTCGGGAAAGTGCAAGGCACGCACGGATTCCGTTCGTGTCATCAATCCTTCTTCTTCCAGTACTTTCACCGGCATTGTCTCTGGCAGCAGATCGATCGCATCTTGAATAAGCACCATCTTTTCGCGCAGCCAATGTGTGCTGATGATATCGTGCTGAGGATAGACAGGAACTAACCGCCCTGCATGTACGAGCGGCCGTGATCCCGCTATTTCGAACTGCGGACTTTGGAATTGGAGTTTATAGCCCTTTTCGCTCAATTTTCCCGTAAGCACCACTTCGCTTCCATCCGGCAGCATGCGTTTGATATGCGGCTGATTAAACCAGATCACCCCGGCTGTCCCCCCTTCGGTATCGGTAAAAATTGTCTGCACGATAAACTTCCCCCCGCGGATGCGTGTCATCTTCATCTCCCCAATGGCACCGCGTACCGATGCCTTTTGCCCAAGTGGCACATCGGCAAGGGTCACAATATTACTGAGGTCTTCGTGTAGCCGCGGGAGGTATGCCAGCAAATCCCCCACTGTTTTTAGGCCCATGGAATCAAGCGCATCAATATGGTCCTTCGTGGAGCGAAGAACCTTTTCCAGCGGTGTTTTAAGCGTCATCGCCATGCGGGAGCACTATAACAAAGTGGATGGTCGTACACCACGTCAGTCAGTTAACCCCCGATTTAAATCGGGGGTTAACTGACGATTTACGTGTCACGTGGCCGCGCAGCGGGTTTACATAGCTATGAAGAAGCTCCCACGTGGCTTACCAAAAAACTCTCTGCCCCGTAGTCGGGCAGAGACACAGCTCCTCGATCGATATCGCATGAGGCCCTTTGGCCTGTGCTTCGATCGTGTGCGATTGTCGAGCGAATGGGAGTCCACTCGTCGCCTGCAGGAACTGCAATTGTATTATGTTCTAAAGAATGCCTAAGTCAATGAACATCCATCAATCCATTGAATTCGCACATCCTCCTGCCACCACGTCATCTGCCTCTTCGCATACTGCCGCGTCTTTGCCGCAATCACTTCTTCCAATGCCTTCGGGTCACGATCTTCGGATGATAGCCACTGCATGATTTCGCGGTAACCGTGACTCTTCATTCCCGCATCTTGGGTTGTGTACCCTTTATCGAGCAGTCCCTCAACTTCTTCTATCCAGCCGGACTGCAGAAGTTGATGTGTTCGTTCATCGATTCTCTTTACCAATGTCTCACGCGGCCAGTACATGCCAAACTGAAGAATATCATATGGGGGCGGAATCGTTTTCCTCAAAGTAGAAGGTGGCTTTCCCGTCATCTCATATAACTCCATGGCACGGACGACATAGCGCTTATTCTGCTTCTCGAAAGACTTGGCTGTCGCAGGATCAATCTCCACTAACTTGTCATAGAGCGTCCATCCATCATCTTTGTCCCACTCTGCTTCTAATCGTTCGCGAATTGCTGGATCTGCTGGTGGCAATGGATCAAGTCCATCCACAACGGCAGAAATGTAGAGCATCGATCCTCCTACCAAGATCGGAACAACGCCGCGTGCATGACAATCGTCGATCGCATTCATCGCCATCTCTTTATATTGCGCGATGGAAATATCGTCGTGCGGATCGAGAACATCGAATAAGTGATGGGGAATCCCCTGCTTTTCTTCTTCTGTGATTTTCGCTGTGCCGATGTTGAGGTATTTGTAGAGTTGGCGGGAATCGGCGTTGATGATTTCTGCCTTCTTTTGCAGAACCTCCCCCTCCCCTAGCCCCTCCCCCGACGGGGAGGGGGACGGCAATACATTTAGTGAAGAAAAAGCCCCCTTGCCCCTCACGGGGGAAAGGGGGTTGGGGGTTAGGGGGAGGTTGTTGAGATAATGAGCAGAACCAATCGAAAACGCCGTCTTTCCGCTCGCCGTCGGCCCGAGTACGACAATAAGAGGTTTATCGGAATGTACAATAAACTTATCAACAAGCGGCTGCCATTCATCATTTTCTAATAACTTCATAATTTCTTCAACATTACACCATATTCGCCATGCGCTGCATACTGCGCCGAACAGCAAAATCCAGCTATAATAAGAACGAACATCCAATCGAATTCTACATTCTACATTCTACATTCCACATTCTTAATCCCCTATGCATCCCTCCATCCAATCCATCTCCTCCCGAATCAACCGCGGCACGCTGACGCCGATGAACTTCGTCGTCCCCACCGTCATCGAAAAAACTCAATTCGGAGAGAGAGTCTATGACATCTACTCGCGCCTGATGGAAGAACGCATCGTGTTTTTGGGAACAGCAATCAACGACGATGTCGCTAACACAGTCATTGCGCAGTTCTTGTTCTTGGAAAAGGAAGATGCCAAAAAAGATATCACCCTGTACGTGAACTCCCCAGGCGGGCAGGTCACATCAACACTCGCAATGTACGACACTATGCAACATGTGAAGCCTGATGTTTCCACCGTGTGTTTGGGTATGGCCGCTTCCGGCGGTGCGATCATCTTGATGGGAGGTGCCAAAGGAAAGCGTTTTGCCCTTAAGCATGCTGAAATAATGATTCACCAACCGCTGGGTGGAACCGAAGGCCAAGCGACCGATATCGCTATTCACGCCGAGCACATCGTGGGCATGAAAAATATGCTCAACGAAATGATCGCGGAGCATTCGGGTCAAAAGCTTGAAAAGGTGAAATTCGATACCGAGCGCGACAAGTTTATGAGTTCAAAGGAAGCACTCGCTTACGGACTGATCGATAAGATCGTTGGTGGATAATCTCCTTTTTCACGCTTATAAATTCGTAGCTCTTTCTGTGCTAGTTTTTGGATGCATTTCCGATCAGCGTGCGAATGAGTTGGCGTCTTTCAAAAATGTAGTCTCTTAATCTGCCAATATCTTCGTATGTAAATGCTCTACCTGGGAATTCAAATTCAAGAAGGAGTTCAAGGGGGGTTGGCATTGTATCCATTCGATTGGCAAGATTCTCAATTTCCGGCCATGTTAAGGCATTAGCCAAAACGGCATCTGTATCACTGGCTTTTATGGTTGTAAGAGCCTCACTCATTATATTTATAATAACATACTTTTATATTAAATCAATTATCAAAAACCCCGCTTGCGCAGGGTTTCGTTTTCCTACTGAGGAAAGAATTACCTTTTCTTCGCCACGAGCTTCTTCTTTGGCATTGGCTTCTTGATTGCAACAGGCATTACAGGCGCGCTTTTTGCGACGGGTGACTTTGCAACGGGCATTGGTCGTGAGACGGGCAAGGGCATCGGCATGTCGCCGCAGTTACAGTTAGCCATGGAGCATCCGGAGCCAACCGCACATCCTCCGGTGCCACATGACGACTTCTTAAGAACCATGAGCAGAACAATAATCCAGATAAGAGCATTGGTAGCAGCAGGCATTGTGTCACCGAGTGAGATGCCGCTGATGGCGGACTTAAGGAGCGTACCGGCAGGAATCGATGCCAAAGCAATGGCCGATGCGTAAGCGGCAGTCTCCAAGAAGACACCGAACGCAAGTAGCAAACCGCCGAGGATCATTGCGGCCGGCAGAAGGTAGCCCCAGACTAGACCGATAGGCTCAAGCACCCCGAGCTCGCGGCTTACCTGTTCGGCAAAGAGCGGATCCTGATAGTGCGCAAACCCAACGAACGCAAGGGACAGACCGAAACCGATCCGCACGAACATTCGTGCCGCGGCTTTTGGATTACCATGTGGAAGAGAACAGCACATAAAATTCTGAAGGAAGAAATGGAAAGTGGAATGTAGTGTGCAACATCCTGACGCTGCGTTCAATGTTTGTGTTCAAAGAACGCTTGCAAGAGATGAAGAAGAGTGACGAGTTATGAGAACAAGAAGTCTTGAGTCATAGGCTTCGATTATCTGGTATTCTTCTCTCCCATGTTTGATCTGATCAAAACATCCCCCCTCGGTCGCCGCGGTCGCATCCACACGATGCACGGCGTCATTGAAACTCCCGTATTCTTCCCGGTGGGAACGGCAGGCGCCATGCGCGGGATTCTGCTGGATGATATCAAGACACTTGGGTCCGATGTGCTGCTGTGCAATACGTATCACTTACATTTACAACCCAACGAAGATGTCATCGAAGAAGCGGGAGGCCTGCACACATTTATCGGATGGGACGGACCGATCCTCACCGACTCCGGCGGATTCCAGGTTTTTTCGCTCTCTGGCATCCGCAAGATGCACGAGCACGGTGTAGAGTTCCAATCGCATATCGATGGCTCTAAACATTTCCTGGGCCCCGAAGAGGCAATGCGCATTCAGCATAAACTCGGCAGCGACATCATCATGTGTTTCGACGAATGCCCGCCATCGACAGCACCGAGAGCGAAGCAGATTGAGGCGGTTGATCGAACGCTGAGATGGGCGGGAGAATGTAAAAAATGGCATGAACTTTTAAAAGCTTCCTCTAAAGCCTCTACGTCTTCTAAGTCTTCTAAGTCCTCCGTCACATCACCCCTCCTCTTCGGCATCGTCCAAGGCGGCCTCGAACAAGACCTCCGAAAAAAATGTGCCGAGGAACTCATCGCCATCGGGTTTGACGGCTATGCCGTAGGCGGACTCGCCGTGGGGGAAACGGAAAAAGAAATGTATGATGTGCTCGATTATGTGTGTCCTGTGCTCCCCGAAGACAAGCCACGCTATTTGATGGGCGTCGGGAAAATCACGCAGCATCGTGAAGCGGTAAAACGCGGCATCGATTTGTTCGATTGTGTGCTCCCCATGCGCGAAGCGCGTCACGGTAAATTGTATTTGAGCGATGGAACGGATATCCGCATTCGTAACGCTCAGTACACTCATGACCACTCCCTCATAGACCCGGGTTCAACATCAAGTTTGAGCCAGAAACACACGAAGAGTTACCTCAGTCACTTGTTCCGTGTTGGTGAACGAAGTGCCGAGACAATCGCCTGCATGCAGAATATGGCAGTGACGCTGGGAGCGATGAAGAAGTTGAGACAGGAAATTGAATCGTGCTGATAACATAAAAAAAGGGGGCAAGTAGATTATCATGAGTCAGGCTCATGACTACCTACCCCCTCTATCAAGTCCAACTCACCGGGAGTTGTTTCGATGCCCCTTCTCTCTTCAAATTTGGTTTCCATTTCGCCCAAGAACAGCTCGAGCTGCTCAAGGAATAATAGTATCAATGGTCCCAAATTCTGGATTCCGGAGCAATCAGACGCCAGCGTGGTTTGTGCCGGGAAGCGGCGTTCCTCCCCGCCTTTCTTTTTAAAGCATACCAAAAAAACGCAAGAAGCGAATGGGCTGTAAAACCGAAGGTTTCCTTACGCCTTAATCCCCGTCACCTCAATCTCGGTGTAATTCTGTCTGTGACCAAGCAGTCTCATATAACGCTTGCGGCGGCGCATTTTGAACACGCGAATCTTCGCATCGCGACCGTGCTTGAGTACTTTTACCTCTACCGATGCACCATCAACCGTGGGAACACCGACAACGACATCACCACCATCCTTCGATACCAAGAACACGCTCGAAAATGTCAACGTAGAGCCTTCCTGAGCGTCTTGAAGCTGTACATGAAGCTTATCCCCAACGGAGACTTTTTCCTGGAAGCCGGCGATATCAACAATGGCAAACATCAGTAAAACGTGGAAAGCTGGGGGAATCTACAGAAGATTAGGGCCGCGTGCAAGCAATTTTAGGCATAGTTTGACCGAATGCTGAATTTTAATGAGACACCAAAAAACACCTTCGTCCAGTATTTTTCGGTCATAACGGCAGGTAGTAGCCGTCTTCAACGCTGAACTACTCCCTCTACCTATGCCTACCGCACATTTCGATCCTCGCACCCACCGGCGCACGTTTCTGCCTAAGCGGTTCCGCTTTATCCGACTGCGCCCGGTCATCGATATTTCCGATGAAACAGGGCTACACCCATCGCGAATCGCCCTGCAAAAGCACGCACAATCGATGAATCACGCAGCAGGGCGAAGAAGCGGTGTGGAAGCAAGAGAATTGGCACGAGCAACTGCCAGGCGCTTATACGGCCACGTGGGCACTTAAATACATATCTCCCGCCGGAGACTCAACCACCATGCACTAAAGTGCAGGGGTTGGCGGGAATGGACTAAAGTCCGTGGTGGTTACTCGAGCAAGAGAGCATTGTCGTTGGGTGAATCT
>JAYUSS010000108.1:0-4380 GCA_043755535.1 Candidatus Peregrinibacteria bacterium
GACTCCCAGGCCAACGGATGCCCACCGAATTCGCCCTGGTAACCAGCCCAGGAACAGATTTCCGAGTGGAAACGTGAATTAATCAGACCTTCCCTAGCAGGCTGCCCTCAGCATTCACGCTAGGGGTGCATGTGTGAGTGCAAGACCTAAGACCTAACCCTATTTAGACACCTGAGCTCATAGATGGGTCTGAGAGCGGAGATATTGATGAGAAAAAGGAACGCCTGAAATTCTTATGCCGGTAAAAACGTATATTGATTTTCTGCCCGACGATGTCAAAGGAAGGGCGTATTACGCAAAAGGTGAGGCCGCATGGCCACGCCAAGAAGCGCTATTTGTTATCGATTGTCTTGCCAGCTCGTTTTATGCAGTTCTGGGAGGGGAAATATGGCTCGCCACCTCACCTGGGCCAACCATTCCTGCTCCATACATTTACACCTGGGAGGCAAGTCCTTGGAGTCATGATGAAAGCTGGATAGATTTTGTGAATCGTGCCAAGGCTGAAAGCGAAATATTCGTGAGAGCGTTTGCATGGGACCCTAATGACAAGGCTCATTTAGCGGATACGCCGTACTTTAATTTGACCGTTTGTCTGGAAAACGAATATCGCATAAGAAATTGGGGTCAGGCATGAGTATTGACTTACTTGCGTATGTGCGACACGCATGTGCCATGGTCGGCATGGCCTGCAAGCCCCGCATCGAATTCTCCGGCGTGTTCCACTCTGTCATCACGTGCAGTATCAGGCCGACGACCATGTTGCCTGAGGGCGCGGATTCTCTCGCTGATCTCAACCGCCTGGAACGCGCTCGCCGCAGTGACGGCGTCACGGTCCCTGCCCACGTCCTCATGACCAATCATGAGGATCTCTCACTCTCGCAAGTCAATACTCATGCCTGACCCCATATTCTTTTGACAAAGCCTAAATTTCCTCTGGGTTGAGGGGCATGGTCTTCTCTCCAGTAGCGTCTTTTCGAAGAAGCAGGGTGTTCCCACCTCACGTACTACAACGTCCCTCTGCTGAAGAATCGTCTCATCCGTCACGGATCCGTTACGCGCGGTCATCTTTGTTTATTCCTAATCAAGGCTCCTAGCAGGTGGCGGAATAGGCGGCTCCTGCCGGACTCAGGTGCAGTCAACGGTGCCTGCATCCATTTTGATTCAGGACTGAATCGTTTTTGATTCACACCGACCCCGCTCCACTTTTCCAGGAGCTTCCGCTGAGGCGATTTTCCGGGAAAAATCACAGACAATGACAAATAACATACGCAGTTCAGGTTAGGCATATGACTTGCTCCACACTCATAGTCAGGATTCATCCTGAATACGGTTCCGAGGAGTTCGGGGGCCGAAGTTCGGCGCGATCTTCGGCTCGTACGCCCGACGGAGACAGATGGGCAGTCCAGAGAAGGCCAAATGAGAAAGGCTTTGTCGGGCGAGAGGACGTGTGTAAACCGACATGAAATCAGGCGGGAATCACCCGCTCGGAAAGGAGGAGACCAGTTCAATTAACACGTTGTAAGATCCAGGGACTAGTAATTCTATAAATTCAGAGTGTTGGGCATACGCAAAACAACAAAGGAGGTTTCAGATGGCTAATCCAAGTGGGCGTGGGTCGGTGAAATTAAGCAGGGCAGCGGGGTCGATTAAGAGCAAATTAAAGGGAGTTAAGATCTTGGACTGGCAAGAGCTTGGCAAACCGAATCCGGAATTCATTCTTGGCTCAGTCGAAACTGGTTTGGTCAACTTCAGGAGAAACCTGACGCTATTAGCGAAGCTGAAAGAGTTGCGTGACCTACATATCTACATGAAAGGGACTCCGCGTCCTGATGTCGTTGAAATTAGGGTCACGATCGGAGGCTAGGCTTTCCATGCAAGGTCCAGCTGGCAAATACCCTGCGTTGCAGGTGCACCCCGGTAGACGCTGTAACTTGCAGTGTCTGCATTGTTACTCTGATTCCGGACCGGCAGTGTCTGAACAATTGGATATCGCTGTGTTGCGTAAGGTTGTTGCCGATGCAGCGATGATCGGTTACACAGTCATGTCGGTGTCGGGCGGAGAGCCGCTGTTATACCCTGCACTTGGAGAGTTGCTTCGGGTGTCGCATGCCGCGGGGCTTGTTACAACTATTACCACTAACGGTATGCTGCTCGATCCACGTCAGCTAGACATCTTACAGGCTGATTGCGATCTCATCGCAATCAGCCTGGATGGCATACCTGAATCACATAACCTCATGCGCCATTCTCCTCGGGCATTCGACGACATGTGCGCAAGACTCCAGGGTTTGCGGGCGTCCGGTATTCCATTCGGCTTTATCTTCACCCTCACGTTTCATAACGTACACGAGTTGGAGTGGGTCGCACAGTTTGCAGTGGAGCAAGGCGCCAAATTGTTGCAACTGCATCCGCTCGAACCTGTTGGCAGAGCCACGTTTACGCTGAGTGGTTCTCTGCCTGATGCCGAGGAAAATGCGGCAGCAGTGGTCGAAGCAGTTCGGATCCGAGAACTGTATAAAGAAGTCATGGATGTACAGATCGACCTCGCGACAATCCCCGCACTGCTCGAACATCCTACACGCGTTTTTGTGCGAGAAGCGGAGGTGTGTGGCGAGCAGACCGTTGCAGACGTCATCGCTCCCTTAGTCATTGAAAGCAGCGGATTAGTCTCGCCTTTACAGTACGGATTTCCACACGCCTGGTCTTGGGGCAATATCAAGGATGCTCGCTTACCGGATTTGGCTGCGTCATGGCTGTCTCGCGATTACACAGCATTTCTCACTTTGTGCAGGTTGGTCTACGAACAGGTGGTGATCAATGACGATGAGCCAGTACTGAACTGGTACCAACATATCCATGCGGCGGCCTGCCAGTTTTCGCCGGTGCAGATTCGCAATACGATGATGCAGACATGTGGGAAGGGGGCTCTTGACGGTCAGAGGGGAATTGGAGGGAACAAAGGTGTCTGATCCTGAGGGCTCCCCACGATGCTCCAGCTCCCATGCTGGTATCTTGTTTGCTTACTGACGAATATAGAATCGTGCATGAGAAGGAAAAGTAAAATTGGGGTCGCGTCTTGTAATGAAATATTTCGCGATGCGCGCCGGACCTGCTTGTCGGCTCGCTGCGCAGCTCTCATCCACAGAAAAACGCGAGGAAAAAAAAGGGTCGTGAAAATAAAAGGGACAGGCAGAATAACTGATGGCGGGTGTGGCTGATCGGCATGCGATACTCAAAGCGCGCGCGCAAGAAAAGTAGCAGGGGGTGGGGTGGCCTGGCCGTCCTCCTGCTCGCGGAACGCGCACGATAAGAATGTGCTCGTTCGACGCGCGCAATCGAGGATCGACCAGGCTACCTTGAAAGTGAAATAGAGGATTGGGAAGCCGCGCGCAGTTGGGATTATCCCAGCCAACCCTTATGAAGTGATAGTTCGCTGCGGCCTTGCTGACGGATTTTTTTGAGCAGCCTGGCTACAGTCCAGTATCAATGCGGCATTCTCGTTGCCTCCGGTGCGGAAATCTGTAGAATCTACCATCAGGCTGTCCTGCAGCACCAATGCTAGGAGTATCTATACGATTGCAAGATCAGACACCATTTGGAGGCTATGCGAGTAATTTTTAGTTTCAAATCTGTGGCGCTCTTGCTGCTCTTTGGAATGTACGGTTGTGATGACACTAAAGTGACAGTCATTCAGTTGAGTGGAGCGTGGGTGCTAAATGAGGAATCAAGGCAGCGTATAGGTATCCCTCAGAAAGCGATCGCCAATATAACTCTTGACGAAAAAGGGACTTTTGCAGCATCTGAACTGCCCGGAGAAGTGTTGTATGTTCGGCCTCAAGATCAGACTCGACTAATTTCCGGGACCGGTGTTTGGAAACTAGCTTTAGAGAATGGTAGCCAACTTGTGCAGCTTGAGTTTCGTGCAATTTCAGGTGCTAAAGATTCCGACGTGCCGTTTGTCACTCAGCTTTGGATCTCGAATGCTAATTCTGACACCGTGTTGTTTTATTACCATGGTGACATAGATGAAGGGGCGAGAGTTAAACTTGTAAGAACATCCCGTTTGTAGGTGCCCAGTCCGCCTGTCCGGTAGGGAACTCCGGTTCGGCTCGCAGGTTGCTTTGACACTCAACCTCGACCTGAGCCTCAACCTTCCCGGAAGGCGCTGCCCGACTACAGTCCAACCAACGTTTTAATTTCTGCCCGCAACGATTCACGCTGTTCAACCGCCCAGGTATCGAGTCGTGCGAACAAATGAGACAAGGGTCCTGTGAAGGGAGCTACGACGGTGTCGCGGCGTTCTGCCAACTTGCCGTCGGCTTCGGCGATGCGGATTTTTTCGTCTGCGATATGCCGCGACAGGCATTTTGAAATCATGAG
>JAYUSS010000109.1:0-14199 GCA_043755535.1 Candidatus Peregrinibacteria bacterium
CGTGGTGGAAGAAGCCGGAAAACTTTTACGTGGCCTATCGGGCAATTGTGCGGAAATGGGAGGCTTTCTGATGTGCAGGGTCAGTGCCCACTTACTAAAGCATGACTTGCGTGATATAAATATATTGGTTATAGTATCACTATGTCTGAAAAATATTCCTCAATCATTCTTATTGACCCACAGGATGTACGGTCAAATCCCGTCGATCCGGACTCTCTCACCACTGGGACCCTCACCCCTGAGACATTGGTTGCATACTTTCGAGATGGCTTTTCATGGATTCTGGGAAAAATACAGATCAGTCAACTTCAAAATTCCCGAAGAATTCGTGTGAATTTACCAGCAGAATTTGTACCTACTTTTAGCAGGATCACCGAACCTTTTTTAAGAACATACTCTGCTTTTGAACCAGAGGAGGACACTCGAAGTATTCCTGATTATCAAATTTCAGAACCGGACGAATCTTTTAATCCTACGCAAGCTCTCCTACGCGCAGCCCCAGGTTCTCCACTTACACCTGAACTTTCCGATCGGTTATATACGATGTTTTTGAATATTTTTTCTTACAACTTAATATGGTGTAAAAATGGACAGACAAAAAAGGCAGAAGTGATGATGGAAGAGCTCTGTAAATCTCATCCGCGTGCAGCAAGTATTTTGCATGAGGCGGGGCTAGAATGGAACGAAGCGTATCGCGAAAATGATGCCAATAGAGAATGGGCATTTCCTGAACAAATGTGTGATGGAGTGCAAGCCACTGACTTCACAGTCATTAATGTCGTGCTGAAGCAGTTCGGTCAGCCGGTTATCGAGCCGCTTAAGAAGCAGTGATAAAGTATGTATGTTTCCTGGGAAGGTTAACTTCTCGAAAGCATCTTCTCCCTCTCTGCAAACATCAACACCGTCTCAACGTACGTCGCATGGCTCCACGTAAGAGGGGACACAGACAATGCTTCACCTGTCATCGGGTTTAATTGCTCTGCCAGGATGCCGCTTGGGGTCGCGTATTTGCGTACCCACTCAATTACATCTTTGGCGTAGTCCAAATCTTGGATTGTTTTAGCTGTCGCGATACGCCATTGAGCGTCCCAAAGCGTCGTGATGATCCAAGGGTTTCCCGGCACCTCATCGGATGGGTGTACCGTCGATTGGTAGAAGTCATTGGTGTAGCGGGCCATACCACCGACTGGTGTTTTAACACGGAGCATCTCGTGGAGCTGAGTCATGGTCGAGACGACGCGCGGGTCATCGGGTGGCAGGACTCCGAGCTTCCAGACCATCGCGAGCGATGCATCGGGTGTGAGGTCACGCTCCGTCGTCTTGCCGTTCTTGCGCTTGATCTTCTTCACAAACCGTCCGGCCTTCTCATCATAGAGATGGAAGAGCATCGCCTGGCGCATCTGGTCGGCGGCTTCGTGGTACTTTTCCGAGTGCTGATGATGCCCGAGCATCTGGCTCATTTGGGCTGCAGCTTGGAGGCCTGCGATGACGGTCGCGGTCGTGTAGGTAAAGATGCCCCGGTGCTCTTCCCATAGATCGTAGCTGGGCAGCGGTAGGCCCGTTTCATCCTCACGGAAGTCGCACAGGAACTGCGCCGCTTTCTTCACAAAGCTCTCGTAGATCTTTTGCAGAAATTCAAAGTCTTGCGACTGCTCGAAGTGCTTGCTCATAGCATGCAATACCAAGGCAGTTTCATCTTCCTGGATAGGTAGCTGTGCTTCGTTGTCACGCAGCCAAGGGTGCCAGCTGGACCCTACCGATCCGTCGGGGTTGTACTTATGGAGCATGTAGCCGTCGGGTGCTTGTACCCGGGCGCAGAACTCGAAGAACCGACGTGAGATTTCACCGTAGCCGGCTTTGTCCAAAGCGAGCGACACGAATGCTCCGTCCCGGGGCCACACGTAGGTATAGGTATCGCGGTTGAACGCCATGATGTCGGCGTCGGCAGCGGCGATGATGCCACCGTTATTGTCGGCATGCAGGCGGACGATCAAGAGGCTTCGTTTGAAGAGCTCGACTGCACTACTACTGAGGGAGCCAAACGCATGGTTCGTTTTATTCACCCAGCTGCGCCAGTAGTTGAGGGCATTTCGCATCAGTCGCTCCGGTGTTTCAGTCAGCACCATCTGTTGCATGTTTACCACTTCGTCGAGCGTTTTCCCCACACATAAGGACAAGATTACCTCCGTGGATTTTGAGGGTTCGACGATGCAGTGGATGGCAACCGTCGAGTCGACGGAGCCTTGTTCAATGGTGTTACGGCCGAGCTCCCCATCCTCCGCATCTTTCCATGTTCCTTCCAGCCCACGGTAGTTGGCCTTGCCGATTGCAAACGACGAGATGCCGCAGCTACTGACCCGGCGCATGCTATGGAGTACCGAAGTGTACATGCCCGCATTGTGGCCGATCACACATTCCTGCGGATGGTCGGTTGTCCCCCCGATTAAAAAGTAGCGCTTCTCGCGGTAGTGGATGACGCTGTTGGTATAGGGTTCATAGAAGGCGGTGTCTTTTTGGTTGTCGCCGTAAATGTGGAAGTCGTGATGGAAAAAGCAGCGCACGTTTTTCTGCTGTCCGTTCAAGGAGCGGATATGCAGCCTGCGAAGCAGCACGTTATGCACTGGGTGGATGCTGTCCTCCAGTTCGATCGCGATTCCCAAGTGATCATTCTCTAATACCGATTTACCGGTGAGGGTCTCGAGCGTATAGCCGGGGTTGATTCTCCATGTGCCGTCGCTCACCCACGAAAAGCCGATACCTTCGACAAAGAATCCCATGCGGTGGACCTTCCCGAATGTCGTGTGATCTTCCATGCCAACGTAGGGAAAGTAGAAGTCACGCATCTGCAGATGCGCATCGAATGTCGCGAGCATTTGGCCGTTACCGATGACGAGGGAGCGAGGCATGGGATGAGTATTAAGTATTGAGTATTAAGTATTAAGTCTGCTTTTTAAGTCACATAATGCATGACTGAATCTCCGGTACGCTTCATAAGGAGACTCATATGGACTGAAGTATTTGTGGACGTCTCCGTCCGCCCAGTACTTGGTACACATGTAGTAGAAGTGATCCGATGTCAGGAGCTTTCGCCATGTCTCCAGAAGCTCTGCATCCTTGGTTGCTTTGATAGCCGACTCGAGCGCGAAGATCGCGTCCATCGATGCGTTCTGAATTTGGTTACCCAGCCACGCCGAAAGGTCGCGTTCGGTATCCGCCCACGAGATCGCAACGTGCACGTCGTAGGTGTCACTCTCTCGGTTCTTCCACAAATCAATCACTTGTGATGGTGTCGCACACTCCATGCCGCGGCGTCCCATTTCGGCGGGCAATTCGCGCAGGAAATTGAAGATGCCCGTGTCTTCCCATTGGTGTTCGCCGAAGGTCTCGTAGTCCATGAACAAGTTGATGGAATGACCGGGGTTACTCTGCAGCCAGTCACAGTAGGTATCGGCAAACAGTGGATGCCCCTTCCAGTTTTTGTCCGAAAAGCGAAACGCGATGTCGTCGCTCAGGCGATAGTTTTTGAGGAGTACATGGATGTCCTTAGCCGCAGTTTTGCAGGGGCGAAGTTTCGCAATGGTCTTTTCGGTTTCTTCCGGCAGCTTGAACGATGGAGCGTGGTAGGGGATATTCGGACTGCGACCCCGGAGCAGGTGATCGGCCCCTTCGGCAATGATACCGCGAAAGCCCATCTCTTTTGCCATTTGTGAGATCTCATTCTTAAAGATCAGCTCGGTATTGCGAAACACTGTCGGCGTCTGACCGAAGAGTTGTTTGATTTTCTGGACATGCTTTTTTACCTGCTCGCAGAACTCGGTTGTAGATTTAATCGAGGAGAGTGAGTGGTAATACGTCTCGGCCAAGAACTCCACTTTGCCGGTTGCGGCCAAGTCTTTAAACGACTGAAGCACATCGGGTCCGTACTCTTCGCACTGATCCAAAAATACGCCCGACAAGCTATAGCTGATGCGGAAGTGCTCGTGTTTGTTGAGCAATTCCAACATCAACTTGTTACTTGGCAGGTAGCACTTCTCTGCAACCTTGCAAAAAATCGCGCGGTTTTTATCGTCGTCAAAATAGTCGATTGCCCCTTCCCCCATGTCGCGTGTCCGTAAGTCGCGAAGGCGATACGGTTGGTGCACTTGGAAGTAGAAACAGATGAGAGGATTCATGGGGGGGGGGATTGAGTATTGAGTATTAGGTATTGAGTATTGGGTATTACGAAATGAGAGAATGATAGATAGAAAGTATCTGGGCTGATTGGTTGGTCCAGTTGAGCTTCTGCAAAATACGCGGTGCCTCTGCGCGTAGCTGAGTGGCAAGGGGTTGCTCACGTAGTACTGTCAGGATGCAATCGGCGAAACGTTCCGTGTCCCAGAAGTCGACTTTAAAGCAGTGCTCGATCACTTCGGCTGCACCCGACTGTCTGCTCATCACCAGTGGCGTTCCATGAGCGATTGCCTCGAGTGCGACGAGTCCGAATGGCTCACTGATAGAGGGCATCACAAAACATGAGGCGTTGCCGTAGAGCGTGTCAGCTTCCTCGCGAGAGACTTTGCCTGTAAAGACAATCGAGTCAGTGAGGCTAAGTTCGCAGGCACGGTCGATCAGTTCCTTCATCATCGGTCCTTCGCCGGCCATGACGAAAATCGTCTCCGGTCGTTCACGGTGCACAATGCTCGCCGCCTCTAGGAACTGCCATGGATTTTTTTGCGTAGTGAGACGACCGAGGAATAGTACGAGTGGCACTTTGCTCTTTCTACCAGGCATATGTCTTGGGGCATCGTGTGGTAAGTCGTGGCCATTATGGACGACTGCGATTTTCCCCTCTGGGATGCCATAATGATTGATCAGTAAATTCTTGGTGTAGTTGCTCACCGCAATCACTTTATCCGCCTTCATCATGCCCCAACGCTCGCGTCCTTCAATCCACGAGTTTGGGTGAAAGTCTGTTCGATCGAGCTCGGTCGCATGAATGTGAGCTACCAATGGGACTCTGTGATGCGCTGCAGCGCGTACGCCTGCGTCGTAGGTCATCCAGTCGTGGCAGTGGACGATATCGGGGTGCACATCTTTCGTAGCGGTCACACTCTGCTCTGCGAATTGCTCCACCGCGCTCCCTAAATCCGGGCCATATAAATCCGTCATCGCTCCGCCGGTATGCGTACTCATACGCTGCGCATATTCCTCGACTCCTTCGTACGGCTGGAGGTTGCTTGTGACATAACGAATACTCGCACCTTCTTGCGTGGCGCCACCTGCCGATCGCACGGTCAGATTTTCATGTTTATCTGTCGCATGGGATGGCAGCACTAATGTAATACGTGTTCCATGTTTCAAAAGACCGCGCACCATCCCTTGGCATGCAACCCCGAGTCCCCCCATGTGGAGTGGGGGATATTCCCAGCCGAACATGAGGGAATGGAAGGACATTTTTTGGGTGTTTGTGGAGAACGGTTAAATCCACTAATTATAGCAGAAATACCGCTTTTGAGCGATTCTCTAGGACTTTCCATATTCATAACTATGTTGTAGGACATACAAAAGACCCGCCAACTGGCGGGCCAAGTAATTCATTGCCGGTTATCGGCGCTTCTTTGCTTTGATTTTCGAGGCCTTTTTCTTCGTTTTTGCGATAGACTTTTTCGCTTTGGCTCGCGTGTTTTTCAGTGTTTTCTTCATCGCCTTCTTACTTCTCTTCGCTGTGTGATGGGGGATTCTTTTCTTGGTTTTTACCCCTGTCTTCTTGGTCGGTTTAGCTTTTTTGGCTTTCCTCGGTTCTTTTTTAGCCTTCTTAAGCGGCTTCTTCACCTTTTTCTTTGCGGGTTTTGCGGCCTTTTTTGCCTTCTTCTTCGCGGGTTTCTTGGCCGGCTTTGCCTTTGGCTTCACCACGATGCCTGCGTCTTTTAGCATCGATACCTTGGTAATTTCTACCACCACAGGAGCAGGTGCAGGTGTGGGCGTCGTAACGACAGGTGGCGTCGTCACCGGCTCTGTTGGAGCAGGTGAGGGCACTGGAGCCGGTGTAGGGGTAGGTTCTGATTGCATAGGTCGTTGTACCGGAGGGTTCTTAAACAGGCTGTTAAAGGCACTGTTTTGGTTGGGTGTGGAGGTATACATAGCACGGCATTTTAGCAGGGGTAAGCGAGAATTCAAGTATTTCGTTTTATTCATTCTTCGTACCGCAAAGATGTATCACTGAATTTCAATAGAGCAGAAGTATATCGTCACATCCGTTTCGATGAACTGCAGACATGCGTGTTGATCTCGTAACTTCTTTAGAATATTGCTTGGAAGAACGGGTGGGGGACACGGGGATTGTGAGTCGTTGATGGGGCTAGATGGATCGGTCATAGTAGAAGTGGGGGATGCAGTAGTAATGACGTTTGATGAACAGACATCTTTCAAAAAGCTGCTAGCTTCTAGCTTTCAGCTTTTAGACGCACATAACAAAAAGGCCTCCTTCGACAGGCTCCCACCTTCGTCCGCCTCGGCGGACTACGGACGGGCAGGCAGGATTACAGGTGGCCTGCGGACACAACAAAAAGGCCACTTGCGTGGTCCTTTTTGTGTTTGTTTGGTCATCCTCCTCGGCTATCGTCCCGCCTATGCGAGATGAGCCGTCATTAAGTATGGAGGTAGACGTGGGCGAGGTAGTGCCCGGACACTCTGCCTTACTCTGGTCTCTTGTTTCTCCTCGGGACCGGCCGAAGTCCCCGTGACGGTTCGCTGACATGGCCTTGCGGCGTATGAGGAACACTGGGGAGAAAAGGGGCGCGCATGGAAAGCTACTTCTCTTTTCCATACGAGTCGTTGTAGAGCAGAGAGGAGGATGACCACGTACTCACAATCACGTGCCTATGCCCAGTATGGTGCAACAGGTGTTGAAAGTTGAGCGGCCGGGAGGAACGAGTGCATAGCACATGATCATCCTTCTCTCTGTGTCTTGCCCGGTGAAGTGAAAGAAAGAAATTGTTTGTTTGGGTGTTCTCTGTCTTGTGGTGATCCCTGAATCTGTGCGCTCCAGAAATCATGTCATCGTACGCAGGTATTTCACTATGTGCAATGTTCTGCCCTGTACGAATGCTAAAACTGTTTCTTGAATACATTTAGTGTTCGTATTATTGCCGCATTCGGCCTATTGGGACAATCCACAAAAACCGATGAGAAAGTGACATTTAAGGCGTATATGGTCTGCTTGTAGACTACCTCATAATTGCTATACTCCCTCTCCTTGTGCCCGTGTCGGGTACTTGGATGTTGAGAGATCTTTCACACTTTTATCGAAGGAGGTCACATGACCAAACCAAATCGTCGCCTTGCACTCCTCTCTGTGTACTTCAAGCAGGATGTGGTGAAGCTTGCCTACCATCTGGTCGAGCATGACTTTGAGCTGGTCTCGACCGGAGGTACGGCCAAAGCTTTGCGAGATGGTGGGCTCACTGTCATCGACGTGAGTGAGATGACAGGCTTTCCCGAGATGATGGACGGGCGCCTGAAAACGCTCCATCCCAAGATTTTCGGGGGCATTCTCGGCAGGACAGATCTCGTCTCGGATCTTGAGCACATGGCCGAGCACGACATTCATCCGTTTGAACTCGTCATCGTGAACCTGTACCCCTTCGAAGAGACAGCTTCAAAGCCCGGCGTGCTGCCGGCAGACGTGATCGAGCAGATTGATGTCGGTGGGCCAAGCATGATCCGGGCCGGCATGAAAAACCACGCATACGTCGGGGTCGTGACACACCCCGATCAGTACAAGTGCGTGATTGACGAACTGGACAGTGGTGGAGTGCTCTCGCACAAACTTCGGGTGAAACTCGCTTCAGAGACTGCCTGCGTTCTCATGCGGGATGCCGTCGCCGTCAACAATTGGCTCTGTGAACGAGTGCGACAAGCCTGATCTCTCACACAAACAGCCCTGTACCAATTCTGGTACGGGGCTGTTTTATTGTTGATGCCTTTCTTGCTAGTTGCCTTCGCCACCGCCTGTAGTGCCGGGCAGGTCGACATTAATGGATGCATCGGACCCTTGGTTATTGCCGAGCATCTGTACTGCGAAGTAGCCGACGACAAGGATTGCGACGATGGCGATGATTGCGACAATGGCGCTCATGCCGCCGGATTCAGATTCTGACATAGGAGAAGGGGGAAGATGTAATACTTACTTAGACGGATGAACACGACAAACCTTTCAAAGATTATTTTCGTCTAACAGCTAAATCACTAGGCTCGATTTGCCGATCGCATCAGCGGACTTCCGCATCTCTTCGCTCTCCTTCACCATATGCTTTTGGAACTCCGTAGACCTGCGCTGGAATTCCATCGATTTGGTCTGCCAACGCCTCGTCAGGTCAGTGATATGCCTTTGCTCGTTCGCAATGTCGCGTTCCATCTGCTGCAATTCATTTTGCAATGCCTGCAAGTGTGATGCACTTACTGTCATAAAAAGGAGGGGACTGGGGGAGCTTAAAAGAGCGCCTTCAGGACCAGATAGACGATTGCCCATCCGCCGCCGAAGATCAGCGCAATAACGCCGGCTTTTAAAAGTGTGCTACCCATACCATGGTTGACGGTCCAATCGCAGATTTCTTACAGATTTTAACGAGAAAGCCCGGTGGAGATGGTGATTGACACTATCATAGTTTAAATGGATAGTAGGATCATGTCTCCCGATTCCGTAGAGAAGGATCCACATCTTTTCAGAGGTAACTATATTTCTGAGGAACTAGTTGCTGCTGGTATGGCTGGTATCGTCAAACGGCAAATGTATTTACCTCTTAACAGCCCCAGATCATTGGATGCACAGACAATATCGATGACTGCATTTGATGAGGCTGCGGACATTAACGAGGAGCTTATTAAAGACATGATCCGCGGGGTTATGGTTGGACCGGAGATTTGTGATGACATGAAGAACGCAAACCAGGCAGTTGTTGTGTATGAAAAACGCACCCCTGTCGGTGTTGCACTTCTTCGTAATACCGAAGGAAGCAGTATGGGTGATCTTTGGTTACGGAGACATGATTTTTATGATGGGCCTGGCGTATCGGTTTTGTCATTCGGTGCAATGACAAATCCGAAGGGGCTCATCAACCAGTATGTTTTTGAGTGTCTGGCTAAGGAGATTATTATCGGTGCGGATGAGCTTGCGAGCACGCTGCATCCGCTTTTTGGTATGCGTGGAGAAAAGGAATTTACTCCGACGTTGCAACTTCAGTCTCATGGAAGCATCCCCACGATTCTTGCAGCGGATTTTCAGAAACGATTGAATCGAGTAATGAGTAATTTGCATGCAATTGCGCATGCCAGTACCGCTACCGGGTCGGGTTTTCCGACGAATGTGGCGTATCTCAGCGATGGGATCCTCGAACTTCAACAGAACGATCCAGCCCATGCGATTACCAAAGCGTTCACGGAACTGGCCCCTATGAAAATGCTTAATTACAACAATATTCGTATGGGAGGGGACACGGCCACGTATGCGAATATGAAAAAAATTGCAGCTACCATGCAAGAGTGCATGAAAGCGGTTTTGAAAGGATTACATGATGCCTTCCTTCAGTTGTATCCTCCAACAGCCCCAGTGGCTTCAGCGAACATTGTGTCGGGTGAAGATCAGCAGGGGAATGTGACGGTCGAGATAGGGGCCAAAGGCCATGCGACATCTGTGGTGACGTTTTCTCCTCAGCTTGATGAAGACCCGGTTGTGCATTTTGTAAATCCTTTTCCCAACACTGCGTCTGATTTATCGGGTGAACTGCTGAAAAAGGTGGTTGGAGGAAGATGGTGGGGTGAGAAAATGTCAAAAAGTGTATAATTTGAGCATGTCCACTACACAATCCAACGTCGACTTTCTTGCAGACCAGATGGCGCAGGCCGGTTCTATCCGCAGTTGCAAGATGTTTGGCGAATATGCGATCTACTGTGATGAGAAGGTCGTAGCGCTTGTGTGCGACGATCAGCTCTTCGTCAAACCGACCGATGCCGGGCGGGACTTTATCGGGTCTGTGACAGCAGCTCCTCCATATCCCGGTTCCAAAGCTTTTTTTCGTATCGACGAAGAAAAGTGGGAGGATCGGGATTGGTTGACGGAATTGATCGCGATCACCGCGGCAGCGTTACCTATGAAGAAAAAGAAATGATCATTTCTTTCTTTGTGAGTGTGAGAGTGGGGCATGTTCATTGCGAAAGCGCGGTGATCGACCATTTTCCCCCGGTTGCATGGATACCAATCGTTCATCCATTAAGTGATCTAATACGCTGTGTACCCGACCTCTGGATATCATTGCAGCATGAGCAATGGAGACAGCTGTGCGGTCATTTTTTTGCGGAGCCAGTAAAAATAGTTGCTCCTCTCATGGGTGGGCTCTTCAGGCTCCAGCGTAGATACAGCATCGTCGAGAGTGTCAGTCATGAAAAAGGGGTGAATAGCACCCAATTCTGCAGTAGCGGCAGCGATTGTCAACAACCTATACAACTGCGTTGTACAGTACAGCTGCCATCACCCGTATCCATACCAGCATGTAGCCGCTATCAATTATCGACGGCCATCGCCTTCTTGGTGTCTTTTTTGTTTCCGCATTTTTTGGTTGATGATGTCTGCTCTCTTGTGGGGCGGGCAATGACTCAGTAATAATAGATGCCTCCTATCGTCTTACAATATATCTTTCCCCATTATCCCATGCGCTACGTCGACGGTTTCGTTCTCCCGGTTCCTACCAAGAACCTCAAGGCATACAAGAAAATGGCTACTGAAGGCGGAAAAGTATGGATGAAGCATGGCGCTTTGCAGTACATGGAATGTGTCGGTGATGACCTGAAGACTGTTTCAGAATGGGGAGGTCTCCCGTTCCCAAAAATGGTTCCGATGAAAAAAGGGGAGACAGTTTTCTATTCATTTATTATCTACAAATCCAAGAAGCATCGTGACCAGGTAAACAAGAAGGTGATGAAGCAACTGCAGGAAGACCACGAGAAGCACAAGGATATGAAGATGCCGTTCGATATGAAGAGGATGGCGTATGGTGGCTTTGAGGCCATCGTTGATTTGTAGTCCAAGAATCGCCAAGAGGTTAAAGCTCAGCGCAATCTCGGCGCCCGCCTCGGCTGAACCGAGTTCGGACGGGTAGTCCGCAACGAAGCCGGATGAGGCGATTGTGGATCTTTCTTCCATGAAGAAATAGCTCTGAAAAGGCTCTTGCAAAAGAGTAACACTTTCGTTACACTGAAGTTACGTTCCCAACTTCTTCCCATGCCCACCCTTAAAAAACGCCTAAATATGAGTTTACCGGAAGACATTGAAGCGGCGCTCACCATCTTGGCGAAACGCGATGATGTCACTCCGACAACAAAGGCGCTGTATCTGATTAAACTGGCGCTGGAGATCGAGGAGGACGATGTTTGGAATGCATTGGCAGAGATGCGGGATACGAAAAAAGCGCGGTTTGTATCGCATGCAAAAGCATGGGCATGATGTTTGTGCTTCAGTATCACCAGCAGGTAGTCCGGGAAGATATCCCAGCGCTTCCTAAAAAGGAGAGAGTGCGGATTCAGCGGGCAATTGAAGAAAAACTGACGACGCATCCGGAAGTATTTGGTAAGCCATTGCGGCGCTCTTTAAAAGGATATCGGCGATTGCGCGTGGGGGATTATCGGGTAATTTTCCGGATAGAGCAGACCTCCATCAAAATATTTTTGATTGCTCACCGGTCGGTTGTGTATGAAGAATATGAAGGAAGACTTGTGTAGCTTGTCTCCGTGGCGGGCGGGGAAGGTCATAGGACGATAGAGCGTTACTTCGCCGCTCCCCGGTCCGAGTGCAGGTCCCCAAGGACTGCAGCAATCAGAATCACCAGCTGCCACCATGTCCATTCTCCTCCAAACCAGTTTATAACGACGCTGTACCAGAGCAGTGTGAGAGGCAAGAAGAAGAACCCGAGCAGCGGCCAGAGTCGTGTTTCAAAGACGCCGTTAAACCAGCTGGAAGCCAGCCACAGAAGGAAGATGACGAAGCGTGGGGCGAAGAGGGCAGTGAATCCGAGGAGGAGTGGCATGGGAGAAGGGAAGGGGATGAGGGTTGCTACTGTGATTCAGTATACCTCTTAAAGGTATCCAGAATCGCCTGCCAACCCTGGTGTTGCATTTCCAGTGAGTTCTCGGTTTCGGGGTCGAAGGTTTCCGCAACGTTCGTGTGTCCGCCATGTTCTTCAAATGTGATGGCAACCTTTCGGTCATCTTCCATCACGTATTCGATCGAACGCTGGTCTATCACTTTGGTGAAGGTTCCCGTGAAATCAAACCCGGCACTCCCATCTATCGCCTCCATGCGGGATGTAAATGTACCCCCTTCTTTCAGGTCCATTGTTGCACGGGGAGTGTGCCAATCGGGGGACGCATTGTTCCACTGCATGATGTGCTCGGGCTCCGTCCAGCATGCCCATACCTTTTCGATGGGAGCGTCGACAGTTGTTTCAATGGTGAGGGGATGTGAATTTTTCATAGCAAGTAGCGTAGCACAAAGCAGAATCAGAGTAAGTTTTTAGCGGAGAAAATTGAGTGGAGTCTCATCAGATTCTCCTGGCTTTCAAAGGATGGTTACCCTGTAATTATGTCATCTTCTTCCTGTTTTGCGACCATCACCGCACGTCCGTCGGGATCTTCAAGAACAAGAAGTGCGTGTTCTCGTATGACTTGAATGATCTTCATTTCTGCCCCCAGTTGATCAATAAGGATGTCGGGCGGTAATTCGATGTACAGAGTTGTTTCGCCGGCTGTTCGGTAGTCAGGGTCCTTTCTTTGCTCCTCTTGCTTCCTTCCTTGGTAAATTTCTATTACAGCCCCTTTAATCTCACATGCATAATGCAATGGTCCGTCACCGTGTTTGTGCTGCGAAAACTTCATTCCCAGTTTTTCGTAGAAGCCTTTTGTGATCTCTTTGTCATCTGCCCGCAGAATGATACCAAATGAAGATTGTCCCATAGCGATACAGTGTATCAATTTTTGATGGAGTAGCACCATTCGACAAGCGCATGACAGGCTCCGATGAAGTCGGATAGAGCTCACAAGAGGACTGTGACTCCAGCCTTTCGCGGCGTCCTAATGCACTAGCTCAAGAGATTTCGCCTGTAGTGGGCTTAAGGCGGGTAACCTCAATAAAACCTTGTACGCTCATATTCTTTGCCAGCATACGTTGGATATCTATATCTCCGTGTGTCTTTCTAGCCGAACGAATCGCTTCGACCAAATTGCTACATACTGAATCATAGTCGACTCTGTTCCACTCTTGGGGCTGTTCGGCAGACCATTTTTCAAAATACCCCTTTAAAGTTTCCCTATAGAATCCCCAATTAGGTTCTTTGGTAGGTATCTGGGGATTTACGATGATTGAGTCGTAAAAGGCCAATGCTTCACAAAGCACCATATCGTATCCACTTCTACGATCGAGATTTGGGTCAATGCTGTGTGTGATTTCATGTTCGATAAATTCTTCGGCATTTCCAATACGGATAGCATTAGAGGGAAGCTCCTCATCAGTGGTATTCAGGGGGCCACAAGCAAACAGTAATGGTACAGGGCTATCGTCTATTGTAAGGGTCATAATCATACCTCGTGAGGACATGCCTGCGGGCCCGCGCCATGCACAACAAAATCGTTGAAACTCACCAATATCTGAAAAATGTACTACCGGACGCGTAATTTTTGTTCCTGCTATTTTCGATGCGGATTTTCCTTCTGCATGTTGAATCGTCATGCTTGCTAATTCTGCAAGTTGCAATGGAGTGCCTCGTACGTGCATCACTTCCGATTGAAAGAGTTCCAGGATCCACTTCCGTGCTTCAAATGCACTCATTTCATGGAATAATCGGGAGAGTTCGTGGTATGACCATTCTTGATCTTGATTCAGCCATTTTTGAGTTTCAACTTTGTTTGTTGCCTGCTGTAAAACAGCTCTGGTTTCTTCAACTCCACGGTTTACAGAAGTCTGCTTTTCCGAAGGCATGTGTTCGGAAGTCTCTCCGGAGTTTTGGCCATCAATTGTATGAATACTCATTTTTATACATTATACACCATAAATTTTATTTTGTCTTGGAGGTGGATAGCGTAGTCGTCGATTCCCCCCTACTTTTTTCTTGACATGCCTCTATAGCACATAGAAATAAGGAATCAGACTGATAGTCATGCATGCATCCACGCATG
>JAYUSS010000110.1:0-4366 GCA_043755535.1 Candidatus Peregrinibacteria bacterium
AAATTTCATGACGTTCACTTTTGGAAAGTTGTGAGAACTTCAGAGGTGTTTTTCATTCGATGATTGTAACAAGTGTTCGGAATCAAAAGAGATTCTGCCTTTTTAGCTAGTTAGCTTGTTAGCTGCTCAGGATTTTTTTGAAACGATCGTTAAGCTGACTAGCTGACTAGCTAAAAAGCTTAATCATCGCATGTACAAATTTCGGTGCTAGAATCTATCCATGGAAAAGAAGTACTCAATAATTTTTTGCGGAACCCCCGACTTCGCCGTTCCTGCACTACGCGCACTCGCATCCGACCCTGCGTTCGATGTAACACTGGTCATCACGCAGCCCGATAAACCCGTCGGTCGCAAAAAAACCGTGACGCCACCTGCTGTAAAAGCGCTTGCGAATGATTTGAATATTCCGGTGCTTCAACCAAAAAACGTGAACGAGGAATTACCGCTGTATCTTGCGGAGAACCCAGATACGATCCCTGATTTTCTGGTAGTGGTTGCGTACGGGAAAATACTCTCGCAGCAGGTACTGGATATTCCGCGCAAAGCCCCTGTGAACGTGCACGGTTCCATCCTCCCCCGTTGGCGCGGTGCATCACCCGTTGAGCATGCTATCTTGAATGGCGACATCGAAACGGGGGTCACCGTGCAGGTCATGGTGAGTGAACTCGATGCCGGCCCTATTCTTTCTACCGCCGCCCTCCCGCTTACGTCTCAAGCAACAAGTGCCGCTGTCCGTGAAACACTCTCACACATGGGGGCAGATCTTTTGGTAAGCACCCTCAAGAAAAAACTGGAGCCAGAAGCCCAAACCTCGGAAGGTGTAACGTTCTGTCGCAAGTTAACAAAAGAGGATGGCGTTGCAGATCGCGCAGGAATGACAGCGGTAGAAATCGATCGTCGTGTGCGGGCACTGAACCCCTGGCCGGGTGTTGCATGCGAGATCGAAGGTCATACTATAAAGATTCTGGAGAGTTCATTGGAGCAGGTACAACACAACATCCCCATCGCATGTGCGGAGGAGACGACATTGTTTGTGGTAACCGTACAGCCGCCGGGTAAAAAACCGATGAAGGCGGAGGATTGGCGACGCGGAATTCATTAAAGCAATCACATCGCATAAATGATGTAGGGGCGTCCTGCCAGGACGCCCCTACCCATTCATATCACGGCATCACTTACATCTTCGTCGCCATCTCCTGGAACGCAGCGATGAACTGCTGCAGATCCTCGGCATCGAACATGATCGTCGTCTTCTGTCCGCCGCGGGACTTCTCGGATACTTTGAGGAACATGCCGTTGCCGGACTTCTTCAGGTCGATATAGAAAGTCCTCTGCTTGGCATGGATCGTGACGGAATGAACATCCTCGGCGAATCCGCGCTGTCCGCCGCCCTGGAATGCAGGTCGTGGCACAGGCGTCTGCTGCGGGGAAGGCTGGTCATCCTGCGGCATGCCGCCGCTCAGTTCTGACATCGGGTCAAACATAGAAAGAGATGGAAAGAAAGTAGAACGCTCCTCCGACTGCGTTGCAAAACCCTCAACATGCTCGCAATCTCCGGTAGCCTTTGTATAATAAACTATTCAGCCAATGGCGCAAACAGAATTTCGGGCTCTCCTACTGTCTTCCAATCCGGACACCCACCCCATTGCTTCAACTGATCGCTGATGACAAACGTTTTATCGAGCATCTGCTCCACATACGGCACATTCAGCTGCTTACTGATGCGGTAGCTGGTATCGGGCATAAACGGCAGAAGCATGAGGGAAACATGGCGCAGTTTTTCAGCGATATGACTTAGGACTGTGACCGCATCTTTCTGCTCGAGTGACCATGGTTTCGCGCTTTCCATAAGACCGTTTCCATATGTAAGAAGACCGATAATCTGCATCTGTAGAGCAAGATGGATGTTGGATGCATCCATGGCTTCAGCATATAACTTCCAATCTTCCGGCATGAATTTTACGTCTGTTTCATCAAACTCTATCTGAACGTGTCCGCCATGCTTACAAAGCAGCACAAGAACTCTGTTGAGAAGATTACCCAGCTGATTTCTTAACTTAGAATCATACATTTCCTCAAGTCGCTTCCAACTGAAATCCCCATCACGTCCCACAGGAATTTCGTGACACAGGAAAAAGCGCATCGGGTCGGGGTTACCGTTAAACCTCGTCAACACATCAGCCGGGTTCACCACATTACCTAAGCTCTTACTCATCTTCTGCCCTTCACTCGTCACAAACCCGTGGATCAGGAGTTGATCGGGCGTGCGGAGTCCAGCGGCTTTCAGCATCGCAGGCCAGATAAGCGCATGGAAACGGGCGATGTCTTTACCGATCACATGTGTCACTTCCGCATCGTCCCAATATTCGCTCTTCGCATGATCGGTGAGGAGTCCGATGCCGGAGATATAGTTTGTGAGCGCATCACACCACACGTACATCGTCTGCTCTTCATCACCCGGGACGGGTATACCCCAACTGAGACTGCTTTTTGGGCGGGAGAACGACACATCTTCCAGTCCGCGATCAAGCAGTGCGAGTGTTTCTTCTGCGCGGTATTCGGGGATAATTTTGTAGTCGGACTCGAGGAGTTTTTTGAGCCATTCTCCCTCTTTTGAAAGCAGGAAAAACCAGTTCTCTTCTTTCACTTCTTCGGGGGCGATTCCATGGTCGGGGCATTTGCCATCGACCAGATCTTTCGCCGTCACAAACCGCTCACAGCCGCTGCAGTAGAGGCCTGTATAGGTTCGCTTTTCGAGTGCCCCGGTTGCCTGTAACTTCTTCCAGAGTTCGCGCACCGTCGGCCAGTGTTCGTGCTGATCGGTCGTGCGAACAAAGTGATCGGCAGATACATGCAGCTTTGCGTACAGATCTTTAAAAAGTGGAACGTTTTTCTCCACCAATTCAGACGGCGTGATCCCCTGCTTGGCAGCTGTCTGCTGGATCTTGATTCCGTGCTCATCGGTACCGATCTGGAACCGCACATCATGTCCACTCAAGCGGAACCAACGGGCGATGACGTCGGCGAGCACCTTCTCCAATACATGCCCCATATGAGGAGCTGCATTCGGGTAATCAATCGCCGTTGTTATATACTTTCGTGCCATTGCGCGGAGTGTAGCGCAAAAAAGCGCTAGTGCCACTTCAGTCTCACTTTCTTAACGCAGGAACTCGGGCAGGAACCCTTGCACGAAGAACTGAATAAAGCTTCGTGCGAGCAGCGACAGAATCAAACCGGCAAGAGCGTACATGATGATCTTTTTCCCTTCGGTGTACCCGTCTTCTTTGCCCTGCGAAATGATCATACGGATACCCGCATAAATAATCAGAATGGTGGCTGATGCAGCGATAAGCGGAAACACGAAGCTCACAATGCCACGGGTAATGCCCGTAACCACGTCTCCACCTGCAACAGTTGTAAAGACACTGGAGCGGATCTGGGACCACATGGCGGATACACCCGCACCTCCTGAACCCCAGTCATCGAGGTCGGCATGAGCCACCGGAATAAGCAGGCCGATGATATGGGACAGGAATGTCATACGCCGAAAATGTACGCAAGAGATTGAACGAGAGCGTTTGCGAGGTTGGCGATAATAGCACCGCCGATACACCACGTGATGATCGTTTTTCCTTTGTTGAATTCATCGCTCTTACCCTGTGCATACACCATGCGTGCACCGCCGATAATCACGGCAATGATCATCGCGGCATTAAAGATAGTCAGCATAATGGACACCGC
The DNA here is from genome assembly GCA_043755535.1 of Candidatus Peregrinibacteria bacterium. Taxonomy (GTDB): domain Bacteria; phylum Patescibacteriota; class Gracilibacteria; order Peribacterales; family Peribacteraceae; genus JAKQEM01. Next base: position 3,742 of record JAYUSS010000110.1, read on the forward strand.
ATGGGCGCTGCCGTTCAAAAACAGATTAAGCGGGTTATCACCCTGTCCGTATTTCTGCGTACCGGCGAACCCAACGATACTCTGGGACAAAATAACGATGAGGAGCCCGATCATCACATGTAATACGGCTTTCTTTTGTGCACCAACCTCCCCTTCATCCCCCAATGCCGTCACCATGCGCAGTCCTGCAAGAACAATAAAGACAACCGATAATGCTGCAGCAATCATCACCATGAGTGACCCCAGCGCAGGAAGATTGGTAATCACAATATTGGCAGACCTACCGCCGCATCCAATAAGTCCGGGGCAGGGAGTATCTGGAAATGCTGCATGAGCGGTTTTTGCAACCAGCGAACTTAGAGCCGGTGCTGTGCGAAAAAACATGTGCATTATCCTTGAACGAAGAAGATCGGGTTCAAGATTTCGAGAATCATTCCCGAAAGACCGATCAAAAGGAGTCCTGCAAGAGCCCACATAAGACGCTCTTTCCCTGCAGAACTCGCATTTCCAGAACCCGAAAGCATAATCTGCATACCGCCAACAACTGCCTGTAATACCGCCACACCGGCTGAACAACCAAGAACCCACGGCCATGCGATGTTGAAATACTTAATAAACGCTTCCA
>JAYUSS010000111.1:0-13920 GCA_043755535.1 Candidatus Peregrinibacteria bacterium
AATTTCATGACGTTCACTTTTGGAAAGTTGTGAGAACTTCAGAGGTGTTTTTCATTCGATGATTGTAACAAGTGTTCGGAATCAAAAGAGATTCTGCCGGCGATTGTAGGGAATGGTTCACTAGCTCTCTTTGCATATACCTTGGGTCTCTATACCTATCTTCTGTCGTTCACGTTTTATACGCCATTGCTTACCGACATCGCGAGCCCCGCAAAAAGAGGCTTCGTATCGGGGCTCGGGATTATGGCCAACTATACCGGGCAGTTCACGGGACTTTTGATTGCACTGCCCTTCTCGGATGGTTCACTACAGTTTTTTGGAGGAATGCCACGGGAGGAAACACTCCTGCCGGCGGTTATCATGTTTTTTCTCTTCAGTCTGCCAACACTGATATTTTTTAAAGAACCGAAGCGTGACACATCCGACTATTCTCCCGTCTGGGAAATGAAACACGTATGGACGGAGACAAAAACACTCTTCGGGTTCCCGGGTGTCGCTGCGTTTCTGCTCGCATACTTTTTATTCAACGATGCACTCCTGACTGCTGCCAATAACTTCCCCATTTACATGGAGCAGGTATGGCATGTAGCTGATGGCATCAAGACACTCGTGCTCCTTGGTATCATCGTTACCAGTGGTATCGGAGGAATAGTTGCGGGTAGTCTTGCAGACCGCTTCGGGCACAGGCGGATGCTTCTTGGGATACTCTGCGCATGGGTAATCATTCTGCCGCTCCTGGGTTTACTCATGAACTTCACGCTCTTTGTGATTGCCACCACCTTCATGGGGCTCTGTTTTGGCGCGAGCTGGACGGTATCACGGTCGGTTATGTCCTATGTCGCACCCGAGGGAAAACACAACCTCGCATTTGCATACTTCAGCCTCGCTGAGCGTGTTTCTGCTTTTATTGGGCCGATGGTCTGGGGATCGATTGTGACGGGCATGGCGTCGGTCGGTAGTGACCGATACAGGATTGCGGTCGTTACGATGGCCGGGTTTGTGATTCTCGGGTTTTTTGCGCTTAGGAGGGTGCAGGATGATCGAAAATCTTGACATAATTTAAAATAATAGCAATAATATATTTCCGATCGTTAATAGCGCGTACAAGTATAGTTCTTGTATGCAATGGCACAATTCACCAGATTCTAAAGGTAAAGCGATGAATCAATTCGAGAAACGACTTGTGAAGACACTTTTGTTTGTGAGTTTCACAATTACTGGAGGTGTTGTTGCCAAGATCCTGCTACATTTCGTGCCCATGAACGCGGGAGCACTGCTTGTCGTCTTGTTGGGAGTTGGCATCTCTGGCTTCTTTGGGAACCTGACTTTGGAATTCCCAGAGCAAATCCTTATCCGGAACATTGGGGTTGAGGCGCGAACAATAAAAAAGTTCGCTTTGGCCTTTCTCCTTCTACTGACCTTCTTCACCTGTGTTCAAATGTTTCTTCCAATCGGGCAAATTGTTATGAAGGAGATATTAAAACCGTAAGTTGAATTGCTGCCAACGACCGTCACTTGCCCCCGTTCCATCGGGGGCATCTTTTTGCTATGCTTCGGCCATGCTTGATTCCCGCATTTCCACATTCCAGGCCGAGGTCGATAAACTTCTGCAATACCTGCAGGTCGAATTCAGCAAGCTCCAGACAGGGCGCGCCAACGCGTCATTAGTTGATCATATTGATGTTGATGCTTACGGACAGCGCCAGCCGATGAAGGCGGTTGCCGGTATCAGCATTCAAGACGCAAAGACAATTGTGATCCAGCCATGGGACAGGAGCATTTTGCAGGAGGTGGAGAAGGCGATTCAGCAGGCAGATATTGGTATCAACCCTATGAATGATGGAATGGTGATTCGGCTCAGTCTCCCGCCAATGACCGAAGAGCGTCGTTCGCAATTGGTGAAGCTCGTGCAGAAACTTGCCGAGGAAGCGCGTATTTCTGTTCGTCAGGCGCGTCAGAAGTCACACGATGCCATTAAAGAAGATCCGAACGAGACGCTTCGCACGTCACTCCAACATGAATTGCAGAAAGAGGTCGATAAGGCGAACGAGAAGATTGACGAGCTGCGCAAGAAGAAGGAGGAAGAAGTTATGAAAGTATGAAGTATTGGGTATTGTGTATTGATTATGACGAAACGAAAAATTCGATTATTGGCACATAACATTCGCTCTCTCTGGAACGTTGGTGCGTTTTTTCGCACGTGCGACGCACTCGCAGTCGAGCATCTGCACCTTACGGGGTACACCGGGCATCCACCGCGTAAAGAAATTACCAAGACCGCGATCGGTGCAGATCTCACTATCCCATGGGATCACAATCGCGATCCACTGCCTGTAATCGAACAATTAAAAAAAGACGGGTGGCAGATTGTGGCTCTGGAACTCACGAAAGACTCTGTCGATATTTCAACGTTTATGCCGTCAGATAAGGTCTGTTTGATCGCAGGGCATGAGTTGGAAGGAGTGCCCGAAGAGATTTTAAAGATGGCAGATGCAGTCGTGCAGATTCCGATGCTTGGGAAAAAGGAATCGATGAATGTGGCGGTTGCAGCGGGCATTGCGTTACACCGCTTGAGAAGTGCCTAGACGTGCCATGCTGAAAAAAGTCATCCCCGCAATTCTAACAAGCTAACTAGCTGACCAGCTGACCAGCTGACCAGCTGACAAGCTATAGCACATCCAACGGATCCACATCAATCACAGCATCTACATTTCCGATGTTGTCCAACAATGTACGAGCATCCGTACCGTTATAGAGAATATGCCACACGCGAAAGTCATGGAACGTTTGAGCGACGGTAGCGCGGCCACTTAGTGACTTCTCTTTGATTGTCTGATCAATGGAGCGGTGCAGCGTTCGTGCGCGCGCTTCTGCGTTTGGTCCACGCACAATAAAGCGCACAATTTGCGTGGATGGAGGGTACTTTAATTGGCTTCGCATAGCCATTTCCGCGTTCAACCAATCTTCGGTCCGGTGCGTTGCTGCGGCCATAATTTCTGGAGCGTTTGGTCTGAATGTTTGAATAATTACTTCGCCCGGTGCCGCGCGGCCACTCCGTCCTGTCAGCTGCGTGAGCAACTGGAAAATGCGTTCCCCGGCGCGGAAGTGGGGGAGCGATAAGCCTACGTCTGCAACAGGCACGGCAGCGAGCGTCACTTTGGGTAGGTCTAACCCTTTTACGACAGTCTGGGTACCCAAGAGGATGTCTGCTTTTTCTTCGCGCATGGCAGCAAGCACTTCGCGCATTTCCTCTGGAGTTTTAAGAGTGTCGCTATCGGCACGGAGCACACGTGCCGTGGGGAATAATTGTTTGAGGAGATCTTCGAGTTTTTGCGTTCCAGCTCCAACTGGTAATAGTTCTGTTGCGCCGCAGGATGGACACCTGGCCGGCATATCGGCCCTTGCTCCACCGATGTGATCTACCAGGAATGGTTTCCCCGATGGATCGTGATGCAGCGTGAACGGTAATTCCGATACCGGTGAGGTCAGACGCCTGCGACATTTTAAGCACAGAACGGATGATGCGGCACCTCTGCGGTTTAAGAAGATCACCGTCTGCTCTTTTTTCTCCAGTCGATCACGGATCGCATCAATGAGCGGTGATGAGAACGGATAGAGGTTTCCAAATTTCACATCAGCCAAATCAATCACTCTTACAGTCGGCATCAGCTGTCCACTGTAGCGCTCTGGCATTCGCGCGAGGGCATATTGACCGTTAGTCGCACGGTACCAGCTTTCAACGGATGGCGTTGCAGAGCCAAAAATCAGTTTTGCGTGTGCATTCTTGCAAAGCGCTTCTGCCGTTTCGCGTGCGTGATAGCGTGGCGTCTGCTCGTTCTTGTAGGTCCATTCATGTTCTTCATCCAGTATCACAAGCCCCAAGTTCGGGCAGGGCGAAAAAAGTGCGGACCGTGAGCCAACGACAAGATCAATTGCCCCGCTATGAATTTTTTTCCAGAGCGATTTTCGCGCGGCAATTCCCAGTTTACTGTGCACGATCGCAATGCGATCTGTATGAAACATAGTTTGGAATCTGCCGATCGTATGTTCGGTTAAAAGAATTTCGGGGACGAGGAGGATTGCCTGCTTCCCGGCATTTACCGAATCAGCAATCATCTGCGCATAAATTTCTGTTTTTCCACTCGCTGTAACGCCAAAGAGAAGGGTCGGTTTATCGGTTCCACGAATGGTCGTGAGTGCATCGTTCTGTGCCTGGTTGAGAGTGGATCCAATATCAACGGAAATCGGAGATCTGTTATCTGCTATCTTCTCCTGTATTTCTTCTCGCTCAATCCATCCCTTCTCCATCAATGAACGTAACGCCGTTGCAGGTACAAGCACGTTTCGTTTGAGAGCATCTTCCGTCATCCATTCTTTCGACCCCAACGCATCAATCAGTATCTGCTGTTTAGCGCCGATACGTCCTTCGCCGATGTTGACGAGACGATAGCGAACCTCTTTGTCCGGCAAGAGCACCTTCCATGTTGCGGATGGTAGAAACACGGCAGCGGCCGCTCGCAGGCTGCAACGGTAATAGACGGCCATCCAGCGCATGGTTTGAACTTGATATTCTGTGAGCAGGGGATCTTGTGAAATAAGAGTTTTGATCGGCTTGAGTTCATACGATGGGGGATTATCCGGGTCTTCCCCGACCGCAATGACGAGTCCTTCGGTCGTTTTACCGCGCAATGTCGCCTCTACAAGCTGCCCGGGGCGCACCTGCAATCCACCTGTTTCATACGATAAACCGCCGGAAATCCCGGCAGAACGCGTATTGAGGAGAACGAGGCAGTGCATCGAGTTGATTGTACATCTTTCCTGCGCTCTTTCGCGGCCTACTGGAAACTCTAGCCTTCCGAGCTTTTCCTGCGTACCATACACGCGCCTCGGGACGTAGCTCAGTTGGTAGAGCGCCTGGTTTGGGACCAGGAGGCCGCGAGTTCGAGCCCCGCCGTCCCGACCAGCCTTCGCTCCTATGGGAGCTACGGCTGGCAAGCCATCCGTTACTCATCTGTATTCTATGAAGAATTACGGATCCATCCCTCTAGGCAAAGCCGGTATCACGCTCGTTATGTCCCTGGCGTTGGGTTTGTTATTCAATTGTTTTTTCTTTGGAACACTTACCGGCTTGAATGTCCCTGCATATGCCTTGCTGGTAGTAGTGAGCCTTTTTGCCCTTGCAGCATTGTTCAAGCAAAAAATTTCCAGACAGACGGTGTATTTACTCCTTCCTCTCGCCTTTTTCAGTTTGATGGTGTTCGTGCGGTCGAGTGTGTTTCTGACATTTTTGAACATTGTCGGTTCCGTGTTGCTTCTACTACTTATTGCCAAGGTTTCTCTTAGAGGGGTCTTGAAAGACTTTCTGATGATCGATTATGTGAAAATTTTTTTTCTTCCATTTTTGTTCCTGCCCCCAGTCTTCCAAACCTTGTCAGATATCGTGAGATTGCGCGGAATTCAAAAGGATAAGAAGATAATAGGTCAGATCGTCAGTGGGATTGCGATGGCACTGCCGGTTCTCCTTATTTTTGTCATCCTTTTTTCTTCGGCAGATCTGGTTTTCCGACAATATATTTCCGGAATCTTTGACTTGAACATAGAGGAGGAAACTGCGGCTAGAATATTTTTGGTCACAGTTGCTACTATTGCCTTTATCGGTGCATATACCTACATATTCCAGCAGCAGAAAGCCAAGGCAATTGCCAGTAACACCGCAGTTCCCTACGCCCTTGGACACATTGAAGGTTCTATTTTTCTTGGTTCAATCAATGTCCTCTTCTTCATCTTTCTTCTTGTCCAGCTCACGTACCTCTTTGGTGGCCAGGATAACATTGCGGTGCAAGGGTTTACCTATGCCGAGTATGCCCGCCACGGCTTTTTTGAACTCATTGCAGTAGCGCTTATCTCGTTGTCCCTTCTTTTATCTACCGAAAAATACAGTGCGAAAAACGGCGCCGATCATACCTTGTCATTCAAAATCGTCAGTAGCGTATTGGTCGTACAGGTCATTGTGATCATGGTCTCGGCATTCACACGCTTGTCATTGTATGAGGCTGCCTACGGTTTCACGACGCTTCGTTTGTACAGCCATGCGTTCATTCTTTTCTTAGGTGTCATCTTTGTATTGCTGTTCCTTAAAATTCATAAGAATGAAGCGGAGAATACGTTTGCTTTCCGTTCATTCATTTCTATCATGCTGTTCCTGGCTGCCATGAATATATTGAACCCCGATGCATTTATTGCCCGGAAAAATATTGAGACCTTTACCACCTCCGAGAAATTGGATGCGTCCTACCTTGGACGTTTATCGGATGATGCGGTGCCAATATTGTCGCAGGCTCTGAAAGGCTCGTATGACGAAGAAGTGAAGAGTGAAGTGAGAACGGCTTTAAACCTTCACCTAGTCGATCGGGAGGCTTCGGGTAGCAAGATTAAACTAAGATGGGGTTCTTGGAACCTCTCTCGTATGAGAGCGACAAAGATGCTTCCGGGAATTACAGGGGAAGGTCAGTACAGATAGTGGTTTTAAGCATCGGTGCGCAACCATTGTTAACCTCGTTAGAATAGCCAATAACGCATTTCTGTGATAATATTTTGCTTTTTTTGCTATTTCCCTCTAAAAATTGTTAGATATACTAATCAACCCTTCATCATTCTCCTATGAACCGCACTATCCGCATCCTTTCAGCCGCATTACTTATTGTGCCGTCCTTGGCGCAGGCGGCGTATTATCCTACGAGTTACGGACCTTACTCCAGGGCCATGTTCACCCAAACGGTCATGGACCGTACGGGCGGCGCTCGTGATGGGACACACTGCTTCCCCGATGTGGGAAATCAATCGTATGCGCCTGCCGTTTGTGCTGCGAAGCTCCAGGGTATTGTGAGCGGAGGGGCCGACGGTTACTTCCTTCCCGATGCACCGATTGCGTTTGTCGAAGCAGCAGCCATTGCTCTTCGTGCCGACGGATTCTTCGCTCCATCGGGCTCTCCATGGTATCGCGGTTACTTGGAAGAGCTGTCTGATCGTGACGCGATTCCGGTGTCTGTCAGTAACATTCTTGACCCTATTACTTCTTCGCAGGCCGAAGAGCTGATGACCGCAGTGTTCAATGGAACTTCCACCAGCAACAATAATAATAAGAAGAATAAGATGAAGAATAATAGTAATCAGAAAGATGACAACGACGATGAAATAGATCTGTCCATTGATGTCTCGGATAACACCGTTGAACCTGATGATACGGTGACGTTCCGCATTCGTTTAAAGAACGTCGACAATGATGACTTGGAAAATGTCGAGGTCGTGGCTACTTTTGACGAAGATGAATTTGAATTTGTCTCAGCCAGTGACAGCGGGGATTTGCAAAGCAATGACGAGGATGTCGAGTGGGATAGCATCGATGTCGATGAAGACGAGACAAAGACGATTCTACTTACTTTACGTGTCAACGAAGATGCCGATGAAGGAGATCGATTGGATATTCAGGTAGAAGTTGAGGATAGCAAAGCGACCGGCTCTGTCCGGATTGAGGAAGACGACGATAGAAGCAATAATGATGACGATGCCGTTAAACTAACCATAACCGATTCACCGGACCCGGTTGAGCCCGGTGAAAGTATTCGTTACACCATCAAAATCGAAAACATGGAAGATGACGATATCAGCGTGGATATCCGCGCAATACTTGATCCTCAGGTGGATTTCATATCTGCTAGCAACAATGGTGACGAGGAGCGAAACGAAGTCGTATGGACCAATATTGATTTGGATGAAGACGAAGACCAGACTGTTACCCTCACCGTTCGCGTGGATAACGGAGCGGATGATGGTGATTCCATTCGCTTGGAAGTCCAAGCGAATGACGACGAGGACACCGAAACAACACGTGTGGATGATGATAACGATGACGACGACGATGACGACGATACCGGAGATGAAGACATTAAGATTTCCATCACCGATTCCGACGACCCAGTCGAAATAGGTGATACAGTCGAGTATCGCATCACTCTCGAAAACAACGAGAACGACAATGTATCCATTGATGTGGTCGCCGAGCTGGATGAAGGCATGTCGTTCTTAGATGCATCGAACGGAGGTGACGAAGAGAGCGACGATAAAGTTCGCTGGGAGAATATCAAGATCGAAGAAGACGATGATCGCACCATTACGCTCAAGGTTCGCATCAACAGCAAGGCTGATGACGGTGATACGCTCAGGCTTCGCATTCGTGCCGGTGACGGGGATGAAGATGAAACGACGAAGGTGGAGGATTGATTTTCATTGAACCTCCCCCTCCCCCAACCCCCTCCCCCCGTCCGAACGGATGTTCATCCGGGCGGGCCGAGGGGAGAGGGGGCTTTTGGTACATCATTGTTCGGGACTATTTTTTCCCCCCAAATCCAATTGCCAACGACACAAGCGCAAGAGCTGTGTAGAGATAATCCTCAGCGCGGTTGGTCGTAATGATACCAAGAATATCGCCATTCATCGCAAAGCCGAGCACTGCTACTACGGCGTAGAGCATGCCGAAGACGATGAGGAACAAGCGCGCATACGAAACGCCGCTTGCAGCGGCAGCGATACCAACTACACCCGTGACGATATGGATAATGTTATGCATGGTATCGACTTCAAACAGTCCCAGAACGGGGTTACTCACAAAGCCGAGGATTCCAATAACCAAGAGGATAATTCCCAGTAACCAGGTGAATGACTTGATCATAGGCAGGAGGGGGAGGGAGAAGAGAGTAAATTGTCCATACTATACGCATGCGAAGTATAAAGCGGCGACTGGATGTGAAATTTGCAAGCCGAAGTGTGGTTCGGCAGGCTCACCATGACGGCCCTGAGCTTGTCGAAGGGTCATTTATAAAAAATGTTGCTGTCATCCTGCCTGTCCGCCCGAAGCTCGGAAGCGAAGGAGGAAGCTTGTCGAAGGATGCTATACTCCCTTTCCCATGAAAGCCGTCACAAACGAACCTCTGGCTTACCGATTACGTCCACGCAAACTGGAAGAATTTGTCGGACAGCAGCACATCGTAGGGCAGGGGACGGCACTTCGTATTGCAATTGAACATGATGCCCTCACATCGATAATTCTGTCCGGGCCACCGGGTACAGGTAAAACGACTCTTGCTCATGTAGTCGCTGAAACGACCAATGCGCAGTTTATCCAGTTGAACGCCACGATGAGTGGCGTCAAAGAATTGAAAGAAGTATGTGCCGAGGCCGAGCGCGTGCGTGATGCATTGGCGCAAAAGACAGTGCTCTTCATCGATGAGATTCACCGCTTTAACAAAGGTCAGCAGGATGCGTTGCTCCCGTATGTCGAAAACGGTGCGGTCATCCTTATTGGGGCGACGACGGAAAACCCGTACTTCGAAGTAAATGCCGCTCTTGTGTCCCGGTCGCATGTCTACATTCTCAAGTCGTTAGATGTCCCGGATCTTGTCCTGATTCTTAAGCGGGCACTCACAAACGTAAAAGGATATAGCGGCGCCGTGAGTGTGACGGATGAAGCGCTCGAGCGGATTGCTACTGTGGCTAATGGCGATGCGCGTATAGCGCTCAATGCTCTGGAACTTGCGGTGCTTACGGCCGGTAACCGTATTACACTGGAGCAGGCTGATAAACTATTTAAGGAGAGGGGAGTGAGGTACGGAAAAGGGGGCGATGATCATTACGATACGATTTCCGCCTTCATTAAAACCCTTCGCGGGTCCGACCCAGACGCGGCACTCGTGTGGCTCTTTAAAATGTTGAAAGGAGGGGAGCCTCCTCGTTTTATGTTCCGCCGCATGGCGATTTTTGCATCCGAAGATATCGGCAACGCAGACCCCCGTGCCTTGCAGATGGTCATGAGTGCCCAGCAAGCTTTTGAGTTTGTAGGGTTACCGGAAGGGGAATACTTCTTGGCACATGCATGCGTCTATTTGGCGCAAGCCCCTAAGAGTAATGCGATCACCAAAGCGATGGGTGGGGCTAAGCGTATCGTCGAAGAATCCCCGACACTCGAAGTGCCGAATCACTTGCGCAATGCTCCGGTGAAGGGCATGAAGCAGCACGGCTATGGGGAAGGGTATCAGTATCCGCATAACGTTGAAGGAGCCGTCGTTTCGGCAAATTACTTCCCGGTTGGGGTACGACCGCAGGATTTGTATGAGCCGTCGGAGAGAGGGTTTGAGCAAGAAATTTACCAGAGAATTGCTAAATCAAAGGAAATCATCAGGAAGATGTCATCCTGAGCCTGTCGAAGGATGACAAGATAGAAAAATATTGTCATTACACTATGTAAAGGCTAGTATACCCAACCTATGTCTTCCTCATTCAAGCAGGGATTTCCCGAACGCTGGCATGATGTGCTGAAAGAATTTGAGAAAGAAGCTTCCCAAGAGCTGATTATTGAACGGCGTGTGCTTGCGTATGAAGAAGTGTTAGTTCGCTTGGCAGAACAGGTCAGCAATGATGTTCGAGTTGTGTGTGGATTTCATAAGGCTCACGTCGTCGAAACAAAAGTCGACGGGCACATATGTACAGCTATTCATCTACCCATTAATCCAACTGCCGATCATGCATTTTTACTGATAGATAATTTGAAAAAGATTCAGGAAGCTTCCAAATCTTCTGCATGGCAGAAAATGGAATCTTCCTATATATGGAACGATCTTCAAATTCGCAGACTTTCTGCGTATCTTATGCATCAATACCGAGATGACGCAGCTACTATCGCGAATGCAATTTGTGCGTGGACAGAGATCGACACTGCGGAGGCCCAAGGCTGGCGTCTGAGACTTGATAAGATTCCTGAGTATTCCGATACACAACGCGGAGTAGCTGCAATTAATATACTTTTTCATTGCTCACCCGAGAAAGGTCCATTTGATAAAATTGATACATTTTCGTTGGGACATTTTTCTGGATTTTTAGTGCGAAACAGGCTCATGCTGCATAAGACATTCGAAAAATCTGCTGCGGTTGTTGAGCGATTGCTTGCGACGAATGAGGATGTACGGAAAAAGGCATTATTGCTTTTGCAAAATTTTCGCCATAAACCCCATGACCAGTTGGCACGTATTATCGCCTGCAAGGGGTATGAGACATTATTGCAAATGGAGGCTATGACAACCTACGATATATGGGAGAAGCTTGCGCGCGAGCAAATGAGATCGGCAAATATCGAACGAAAGAAATGCAATGGAAAAAGCGAAAAAGCGAGCACGGTTCAGTTACGAGAAGGTGACCCTGATGAACTTCGGTACCTAGAGAATGATGGTGAGCGAGATGTGTGGAGAAGGGCGTATGCGTATATTTCCGTTCACCCACCTGAACTCAGATCACCTTTGCGCGACGTTCTCCCCATTGAAAAATATAAATATGAAATGGGGAATCTTCGTGCAACATTTGAATGGGATGCGCTTGGTGCAAAGGAGCGAGAAGTTATGAACCATATTTTTTCGGAGGTCGCTCGTATTAGCTATGAGTACGCAGAAAATGAGGATCGTCCCTTCGATGAAATCAGCTTTAAGACAGGTACACCTGCTTATGCTGTCAATAATCGGAGGCTGACGTGTTTCACCGGTCCGTGGCTGGTAGCGGCGTTGTGTCTTGAGTGCGGGATTCCGTATGAAAAATTATACTACTGCAATGTGAATAATAATCATGATAATCACACAGCTGGTAGTCATGCTGCACTGCTCATGCGTTACAGCGATGGCACGATGGGCTTTATCGATTATGGGTATAAAAAATCCAGCAGATCATTTTCAACCCAACTTATAGAAAAACCGGCTGATGGTAAGAAACTGCTCCTACTCTTCAATACTGCCGATAGTTGGGCGAAAGAGAATCATAAAATATCAGGTGACCCCGTTCATGTATCCGTCGACCGCGATACCGCCAAAAAAAGCAGTCTGTATACCGACATGCACGTTCTGCCGTTGGATCAGGGATTTGCTGCGACACAATTGCTGCATACTGGTTTGTCTTTGCGCGATCTGGGGAAGATAGAAGAAGCACTCGAAGCGTTTGAGCTAGGTCTCACATTGTTCCCTGCAAGCCCCGATTTACTTTGCCAATGTGCCATTATCCATTATGAGAATGGCGACATAGAGCGAGCGGAGTGGCTGCTAGATCTTGCATTAAGTGAGTATGCGAATCATCTCGTGAGTATGTTTTACAAAGCGAAGATTTGTCACATCCAAGGGAGAATCAATGAAGCATTGGCTCTCTTTAATACGATTGGGTTAGATGATCGTGAGGTGTGGGGTGATACGTCGGTTAAAGCTCAGGCCAATCGCTATTGTATACAACATCAGATTATGACCATGACCGTCGCAATGCCCGATATTCTTGAGGCATTGGCCCAGGCTCGTAGTGAGGCCTCTAGTACATCAATCTTGACACGTTGTGAGGATTATTTACTATAGCCATAGCCGTTTCTCATCCTCGGAACTTTAGCAAAGGAGCCTCTCCATGTTTGGACAGTCACGTGAAGCAAAAGAAAAGGAGCGAACAAAGATTCGGAAGCGGCTTGAAGTGCTTGACGCCGAACTCGGCGGCGAGCCACCGTCTGCCTCGCCTCCCCCATCTCGTTCCTCCGGTGGAACTGGTGCGGAAGGTCCCCGCTCTCTCGTCGCAAGCAGTCGCCAGACCGAGTGACGGTCACCCACAGAATGACGGTTCGCCGCTATTCGGCCCCTCGGAAGAGGGGTTCTTTGATTTACGTAATATCGTGACATATCTCTATTTTTAGTGTTAAATGCATATTAGTAATGCAGGACGTTCCTGCATGCGACCTTTCTCAGCATCGGACTTTTGGAGGAGTAATGGACCAGCCAGTCAAAACGTATTCGGGACAACAGGCGTATCACGAAATGCTGGTGAGGGCACAAGCCTTGTCGCCGGCATGCACGTATGTTGTTTGTGATCTACTACTCAAGATCGAGATTAAGCCGGATGTGATGCAGCAGAGGTCGAGGGCTATTAACTTGTCCAATCAAGCGGAGTCGCTGCTTCATCTGTTCTCTCTGCATAATCCGTTTGAGTCACGTATGGCTCTTTTTCTGAAGGCGGCATTTGGAGGCTTCAACGTCCTTATCGGATTCTGTGATCACCTATTTGCCCAGCAGGAGCTTGTTGTCGACACGCAGTTTCTGCAGTGGTTGCAATCCGATGTTGTCATCGTTGATGACAAATCAAAACTCGTCACCATCAAATTGTAAGGGGCACTATGTCAGATAAAACGTATTCCGGGGTGAAGGCATACCATGAAATGCTAGTGCGTGCGCAAGCACTCTCACCTGCGTTGACGTTCGCGATGGCCACACTGATTTCCCGGATCAAAATCAAAACCGGGGAAGTGTATCAAGAGACAGAAGTGGTGAATGCAAACGGTTGTGACCATAAGTTGAGACATCACTTCAGAGATGTGTATCCCACTCCTGCGAATGAACGATGTTGCACAATCATGCAAAGCTTCCTCAGGGAAATCTTTCACGGGTACACGGTACGTGCTACTCGGGAACACTGCGGGGACTCATGTTGCTTGATTGTGGAGACTCAGTTCGTTCGATGGTTGCAATCAGGCGTCGTGGAATTCCACGATGGCGACATGCTTGTGACGATCAAGATCTGATCCAAGAAAAGTCCGATGCAACAAAAAAGAGATCCTCCCGGCGTGCCGGGAGGATTCTTTCACAGTTCCATCATCTCGATTTTTTTGGCATCAGCCTCTTTATGCGGCAGTCGATTCCGGTTGTCGCGGTTTCATCCTGGTCTTCAGACATGGCAGGTTGCCAATATCCTTGCGCTCCTCGAACAGCCGGTAGGCATTCGGGTAGCGCTCGGTCAGAACGTCGAAGCCCTGCAGTGCGCGGTCACGGAGATCAAGGAGTCGTTCCTTGTCAGCAACCTTGA
>JAYUSS010000112.1:0-4280 GCA_043755535.1 Candidatus Peregrinibacteria bacterium
GCTGAGGGTTGGTCATTTAGCCCAACAGATTGCTGCTTGCACATTTCACGACGAAAAGGCGCTTCTACTAGCTGGGACGCTTCATGACGTCGGCAAGACGCACATACCAATATCCGTTCTAACTAAGACGAGTGCCTGGACTGAGGCCGACGCTACTACTATGGAAGCGCATGTGCCATTGGGATATGAGATGCTTCGGGGCATCTTTGACTTTTCGGCTGAAATCCTACTCTGGCATCACAAGTTTCAGAGCAACGGATATCCGAAGATTCTCCCTCCACCTCTTCATGACTATGCCGATACCACGAAAGTGCTCATCGTGGAGCACGGTCGTCTGTTGGCTATCGCTGATGTCTACGATGCACTCCATCGTAGCAACGACAAGTTCGGTGGTGCCCTCACCGGCACAAAAATACGAGAGCTCATGTTAGAACTAAACCCTGATCGAGCAACTCTGGTATCACATCTATATACAGCGGGTGTGTTTGTGGTTTGATTATAGAGGCAAGCCGCTTTCCCAAAAAGAAAGCGGCTTTTTGACAATTAAGTATATTTGTTGTAGTTTTGGGACAGTTTTGTATTGATCATTGAAAGGAACTAACGATGCATGTTGTCTATGCAAACCAACAGCCACCCGAGTCGTGGACCTCGAGTATCTTTCTTGCCGGTCCAACGCCGCGCGAGGGTCGGGATATTCCGGCACCACCCTCTTGGCGTCCTGAAGCACTTCGAATGCTCGAGGCGCTTGGATACAACGGAGTAGTCTTTGTACCAGAAACTGAAGATGGTACCTTCAAGCACGACTACGACAACCAAATTGAGTGGGAGGAAAAGTGTCTCAACTTTGCGGACGTGATTCTCTTCTGGATTCCGCGCGAACTCACGGCCATGCCCGGCTTGACCACCAATGATGAGTGGGGTTACTGGAAGAAATGTGACCCTCGCAAGCTCGTACTCGGCGCACCGCCAGACACACCGAAAGTGAAATACCAGCGGTATTATGCGGAGAAGCTTGATATTCCATTTAGCGAACGCTTGGCTGAATGTGTGTTGCGCTGCTACATGAGAAATGAAGACGTTCGAACAGATGGCGAGCGGTACATTCCTCGCCATATTTGGTATAGCCCTTCTTTTCAAAAGTGGTACCGCTCTCAGAAAAACGCTGGCAACACTCTCAACAAAGGCCGTGTAGCCTGGACACACACGACCATTCCTCACCAGCCGCCTTTCTTTTCCATCATTCATGTTGATATAACAACGAAAAATGGTGAGCGAAAAGACAACGAAATGATTATTTGTCGACCAGACACTTCAATGATTGTTCTGTACCATCGACATGAAGAAGACGAGTTACTGCAAACGAAGGTTGTTCTCGTTGAGGAATTTCGCTCGTCAGTTACCAACCAATCGGGTCGGGTGCTGACACTACCCGGTGGATCCTCGCTCGACCAAGGAAAAGCCCCCGCGGACGTGGTTTCGGAAGAGTGTTACGAGGAAGTGAGGGTACACATCCCAACATCTTATCTCACTACTCATAGCACCCGACAACTTGACCCTTCGACACTCACCCACCGGGCTCACCTGTTCAGTTATCAACTGAGCGATAAACAGCTTATGGAAATTGAAGCTCGCGCGGACGAACCTATGGGTATCCCTGAGCTACAAGAAGTAACCCTTAGAAAAGTGCTCACCCTCGGGGAAACACTGGCACATCCTGACATCGACTGGTCGGTGAAAGGTATGCTCGCTGAAGTTCTTTTATAATCACACGACCTTCCCTTTGGGAAGGTCGTTTTTTTCTTCCTTGCTTTTTTTAGCGAGTATCGTAAAGTGCTTTCAGATTGAAAGGAACGTCGATGTTTGGAACTGTCACAAATACGTTCGTATATCCCGTTAAGGGCATGCACGGAATCGAAACCCCCACCCGGGGAATCAGCGTATCACCAACACTTGGCGTTGTAGGTGATCGTACTTTTGCTCTTTATAAGAAGACCGATGAAGTTCCCACGGAGTGGAAACCCAAAGCTTTCTTTCGTGTTGCTATGAACACCACTGGTATCAGCGTCGAGCATGACCTGACTGAAAGTGACTTAGACAACTTGTGGCGTCCTTCGCGAGAAGCAGTCGAAGCACTTGCCACTGACCGGGGATTCCCCCTAGGGAGCTACGGCTTGGTTGACACTGGCGGAGTCCGTCACAATGCCGACACGAACAAGCCGTGTGTTTCGTTTCTCAACTTGGCATCGGTCCGCGCGCTGCAAGAAGCGGTAGGGGTCACCATTGACCCGCGGCGTTTCCGAATGAATGTCTGGGTGGAGGGACTTCCTCCCTTCTATGAACTTGATGTTGTTACTCAATATGGTGACGGTATCTCGTACGAGATGGAGGTTGGTTCTCTATCAATTCCGATTAACGATCTGTGCGAACGCTGCCGAGCAGTCGATCAGAGTCCAGAAACTGGTACTTACGATCTTGAAGTACAGGAGATGCTTCGCGAACTCTTGAAGAACCGCGGATACGGTGGCTCACCCCACCGCGGCTCTATGCAAGTTATGGGATGGCTCGCTATCCCAAAACAAGCAGGAATCATAAGAGCCGGAGATATAGTGAACTTTTGAAAGTCAGGCCTCGCACTTCGTGCGAGGCCTTTTGCTGCAACAGCAGTTCCGTCAAAACTCTTTGGCGCCCAGAAAACTACTCTTAGAGTGGTAATATAAGAACTAGTCTTGACTTTTGTGTATTTTTGTGATATTCTAGAGAAGCTGTTGAACTCAGCTGTTCCTCAAAAGTGAAAGGTTAGTTATGAACCAAGACCCCTATGCTCCTGAACCGAGCATTTTTGATGCCATCATCGGCACCGTCTTCTCGAGCACAACGCTCCTGATACTACTCGGCCTCTGGCTGCTGACTGCCATCGTCCTGACCTCCGGCAAGCGTGCCAAGGTCATCGAGCGACTGGGCAAGCCGGTCAACTCTGCTCGACTGGCGGGACTCAGCTTCAAGCTGCCCTATCCGCTGGATCGCGTCGTCGGCATTGTCAATCTGCAGCTGCAAGAAACCGGCGCAGAAGTGTCGGTGAAGACCAAGGACAATGCCTTCATGACGTTGCCCGTCAAGGTGCAGTACCGTGCTGCCAATGATCCGTCTGGTGCTGTTCGCGCTCACTATGAGCTCGAAGAGCCGCAAAAGCAGATCATCAGCTACGTGCTGAACAACGTCAAGAACGCAGCCTCCGGCATGGAAATGCAGGATCTCTACCAGAATCGCGACAGCATCGAAACGGAAGTTCAGCAGGCGCTGCTCGCCCAATTCGCTCAATACGGCTACGAAATCGTCAACGTTCTCGTCGACGAACCGAAGCCGAGCGATGAGGTGCGTGACTCGTTCAACCGTGTCATCGCCTCGCTGCGCGAGAAGGAAGCGGCACAGAACATCGCCGACGCCAAGCGAATCGAACTGGTCGGTATCGCGACCGCCGAGAAGGAGTCGAAGAAACTCCAGGGTGAAGGCATGGCCAATATGCGTGAAGCAATCGCAACCGGCATGGAGAAGGCAATGAAGACGCTCACGGGGAGCGGACTCAACCACGAACAGGCACTCGGTCTGCTCATGGACACCAACCGCCTCGACACTCTCGGTGCCGCGGCTGCTCACGGCAACATGATCCTGGTCGATATGCAAGGTGGTGGCGATCTCGCCAAGACCGTCGGCGCTGTCAAGGCAGCTGAACGTCCGACCCTTCGCCAGGCCTCTTAACTTACCTTTCTGCAGTAATGCAGGCCGTGGTGTATGGAAACATGCACCACGGTTTTTCTTTTTCATATTAACGGTACGAAAATACGCTATACTGGACTAATGAAAAGTGAGCGAGTACTTATTTTTGGATCAGGACACTTGGCGCGAAGAGTTACAAAGTTGGCGGAGAAAGCCGGTAGTGAGGTAGTGACTTTGCCGGCAGCTGATGCAGCGGTGGTTGAAAATAACGGACTACCGTTTGAAGGCTTAATCGAACGACTTCGTTCGATTAAACCCGAGACTCTGAGTAAAGCTTTCCTTATCGATGATGAAGACGAACACAATATGCAGATTATGTTGGCGCTGATGTCCACCAACACCACCCTTCCGATTACAATTTCTCTCTTTAACGAAAACATCACTCCACACATTAAAGCCGCTCACCCACATATTGTTGTGGTCAATCCTGCTCGTATGGCAGCGCCAATGTTTGTGGATGCTCTGACTAAACCAATAACCAGAAACCTGCATTACGCGCCGAAGAC
>JAYUSS010000113.1:0-13722 GCA_043755535.1 Candidatus Peregrinibacteria bacterium
GATATGCCCAAACACATAATGCATGTGCCTCTTTCCACGCAATAAGTTTTTGATAGGGTCGCTCTCTCATATACACACTCTATTCAAAAAACCCGTCAAATTTCTTCTGGATCCTCTGAGTCTTCTGAGTCCTCTGGATCTTTCCGCTCTGTGAAGCCACTAATCCCGTTCCATCACCCCCAAGAACTCATCAAACAAATAATTCGCATCCTCCGGCCCCGGCGTTGCTTCGGGGTGGAATTGGACGGAGAAGAATTTGCCGGATGTATGACGAATGCCTTCGACCGTTCCATCATTTGCATTTCGGAACCACACATCCCATCCTTCCGGCAGCTCATCCTTCACGGCGTACCCGTGGTTTTGTGATGTGATGAGGCAGCGGCGCTTCGAGGGGTCACAAACCGAACCGTCACTACAGATCATTTCCACACACGGTTGATTCATCCCACGATGACCGTACGGCAGCTTAAAAGTATCACCGCCGATTGCGAGTGCGAGCAACTGGTTTCCGAGACAAATGCCGAACGTCGGAATGTTTTTACTGATCGCAAATTTAATCTGTTCGATTGTTTTACCGCACATTTTAGGGTCCCCCGGTCCGTTGCTTATAAACACGCCATCTATCTTTCCGCTGTGTGAAGCCAAATTATAATCCCATGGAACACGCACAACGGTGACTCCCCTTTTTAAAAAACTGCGGATAATGTTTCGCTTCATGCCACAATCGTAAGAAACAACTGTAATTTCTGCCTTCTGACTACTGCCTTCTGCCATCTGCGGCCTGTATGTCACCGCCTCCTTAATACTCACTTCTGCAACAAGATGCCGCAGATTTGGATCCCTCATTTCTTCTGGATCCTCTGAGTCCTCTGGATCTTCTGAATCCTTTTGAATAATTCGCCCCAGCATCACCCCCTCCTCTCGTAGTTTCTTCGTGAGCATGCGTGTGTCGATACCAGTGATACCCGGAATTCCATGATGCTCCATCCAGCGTTGCAAACTGGAAACCGCAGCTTGGTGACTATACGTTTCACTGACCTGCGCGACGATTAATCCGCTTACTTGAATTTTTTCACTCTCAAGATTTTTAGAAAATCCCCATTCATTCAGTTCTTCCGATGGAACACCGTAATTTCCAATTAATGGATACGTATTGACTAACACCTGACCTCTAAAACTTGGGTCGGTCATACTCTCGGGGTACCCCACCATGCCCGTCGAAAATACTACCTCTCCGTCGCAGTCGACTGCGGCTCCGAAGGATTGTCCGGTAAACCGAGTGCCATCCGAAAGTATCAGCGTCGCCATATGTCCGCGTTAGGGTAGCGGCGAATCAGCGCTCACTCAATAGCCAGCCTGCCGGTGCTGAATATGAGTGATAACGGCTGTTCCGTCTTTTTCAAGCGAAAACTTTATACGATAATCACCAACGCGCAGTCGGTAATCTTTGGTGCGTCTGCCTTGCAGCTTAAGAACATGACGATGTTCCAGCGGATGAAAACAGTGTGCAAGTTCTTCAATGGCACTGACAATTGCGAGCGCGTGCCCGTGCGGCAGAGTAGCAAGTTCTTTTTCAGCGCGTCGATGATATGTAATACGGATCATTTTCGATGATTTTTATCTGTTTTTCGTAACGATGCATGCACCTCTTTCATCGATAAATGCTCCGCCTTTTCCCGCACACGTTGCTCCGATTCGCGCTGCGATGCTGGGCTGGATAGTTCAATGAAATCGATGATGTCCTCCCTCTCTTTTTTAGAAAGACCAAGAAGCAGGAGTCCTTTGATCCCCTTTTCGTTGATGTTCGTGATGGAAGGCGTCATACGGTTGTAGTGTAGTCCGTCCTTTGTGCGGGTCAACGGTTGTCCACATCAGCGCGCTAGCGCACTAAAGCACTTTTTTGTTTGACTCGGATTGATGGGAGTCGGAAGATGTGCGCATGACTACAGCGCAGGACGATAACGCACCGGCAACACAGAAGGGCCTTGCTACCTTGGAAGGAGTAATGAAACAGGGTCTTGCTACCCTAGAAGGAGTAATGAAACAGGGTCTTGCTACCTTGGAAGGAGTGACGAAACAGAACTTTGCGTCAAAGCAAGATCTCCAGGATGTTGTGGGGTTACTCATGGGAACATTAGAAAGCATGGAACAGCGTATGGCCACAAAAGAGTATGTCAAAGAAGCTATTTATCAATCTGAGGGCCGTCTGATTACCGTGATGGAAAAATGGCATCTCGACCTGGTCGGCATCCACAAAGACAAAATCTCGCAGCATGAAGATCGTATAACCCGCCTAGAAGCCCAGAACGGCCTACTCGCTGTTTAAGAGCTATTTGGATCCCTTAAAACGGTCTAATAGGCTGTTTTTTAGCACTTATAATTTGCGCCCAATATATTTGACAAAGTACTATTATTGGTATATTTTATATTATGTACAGGCGAGTTCCTTGGAACCATCGTTATTGCTGAAAGTACAGCAATAAAACCCGTAACCGCATCCTGGAGACAACTAAAACGTCTCTCACCTGATAGACGTGTGTCTGCAGGATCCCGGTTTCGGGATGGTGAATACTCAAAAGAGAGCGGGTCACAAGGTGTGACCTGCATATGATCGATGATCGAAGTTTTTGCGAAGGACACTGACAATGGCGAAAGACACTCTGCTTGCGTACACGACATCTTGGTTTGGTGGCAAGCCCACCATTGACACTGACTGGGTCGCTCCCGCTTCTCCGGCAACCGATTACGTTCGCACCTTGACCTTCGCGGGCAAAACCCCGAAAGTCTTGGTGGCAATTCGGAATCCGGCGGGCGATGTGACTTACATGATGAATAGTGCCCCGTGGAAGATGCCGCACGGCATGTTCTTCCGGCAATACCTGCTGGGATGCAAGACTCGACGCGATATCCTCCTGACGATCTTGTTCTTCTTGGTCGTCGTGGTTGTCGTGATCTGGACGGGCATGTGGTTCACAGGAGCTTTCCAGCTCCCGAGCATGCCCACGATGTCGAGCCTCTGGCCATCTGGCCATGCTGCGACAACGCCTGAACTGGAGGGCGAGGCTCAAGGGATCAAGACCGCCGTCGCTGACCTGAGGAAAAAGGCCGACGATAATCAGCTCGCGCTGATCAAGCGGATCGATACCACAACGACCACGCCAGCACTCCCCGACGACCCCATCGTCGGAGAAGTGAAGGCCAAGATGAAGCAAAATCTGGAAAAGGCGATGACAAGTGCAAAGGCTGCCTACCTCTCTGCGAGAACCGCAGAAGGTGCAGCCAAATGGCGACTTGATAACTTGGAAGCCGCAAAGAGCACCTTGGGAGCTGCTTGGTGCACGGAAAACGAAGAGGCCCTTAAGAAAGGCCAATCCGAATTTGCCGTTGCCAGTCAGCAACTCGGCGGATTGTCGCTGCAGATCTATCTGCTCGATGATCAGCTTAAAAACGGTGGCGCGAGTATCGTGATGCTGCAGATGGCGGAAGCCATCAATATGCAGGTTGCGAACCTCGAGATGAAGTTGCAGGCAACTGCAACCGAACTGAAGAGCGATATCAAGGGTGTTAAAACCGCTGTCGCAGACCTCAGCAGGAAAGTCGATGAAAATCAGCTCGCGCTGATCAAGCGGATCGATAGCCTTGAAAGCACGCTGACCTTAAAAATCAGTTTGCTGCTCAAGGAGATCACATCCATCCCCGGCCAAACTGCCGCGGACATCGCTGACTTGTCGAAGCTGGTCGATACGGTCAAAGCGGAACTGCTGAAGCACAAGGACAACCCCGGAAAGATTGCGGCAATCGAGCTGCGCCTGAAGGAGTTGGCCAAGGAAGTGACCGAAAAGCTGAGCGCACCCGCGCCAGCCCCGGTAACTCCGGTGGCACCGGCGAAAACGCCGACGCCTCTCGCTCCAGTGACTCTGCCGTGCCCCCCGGTCCCCCTGACACAATGTTACGGACCCCGGTGCCAACCGCAACAATTCGCCCAGCCGCAATACGGCTGGTTCCGCAAGTAAGAATCTGAGTCACCCACCATCCCTAAAACCCTCCCCCGGCTTGAAACCCCGGGGGATTTTTTATGTACTTATTCTTTAAATATCACTCGTTTTCTTGTTTTACCTGGGTTGCTGGCCTCGGGTGCTTGCTCCTGATCTTGAGTGGGCATTATCGTAGGTGTAGGCGAAGATGACATGCTTTCTTTTTTATCAGTCTCTTTTGGTTGATCGGGCGTGGCTTCCTCTGAATCGATCCTATCGATAAAATTCTGGTAAAGGGAGCTCCTTGGCTTGTCCATTACGGGTGGCGTACCCTTAAATAATTCTTCCAACTGGGCAGCGTTCAAAGGAGTTTTATTCGCACGAGGGGCAATTGCATTAATTCTTGCAACAAAGAGCGTCTTAAGTTTTGTGGGGAACCATTCCTTGATCTCTTTCAGTAAATACTCATATTCGATCGTTGCCACTTCCACTCTGGTACTCGAAGTTGCCATGGTCGTCTCTATTGCTACTTCCTTCGCACTCTTTGCAAAAAATACCCATTTGGCGTTATCTTTAAACATATCGATGCTTTTCTGAAGTTTTTCATCGTACTCAACCGGATTATTTCCCGCTTTGGACAGCGTATCGACAGCATCCCATTCCTCTGCCTGCCTAGGGGGTGTAGGTGCAGGAGTCATTTTAGTCGTATTTAGATTAGGTGGAGGAGACACAACCTTGGATGCTTCAATCTTAGGAGGAGCAGCTGTAGGCTCTGTGAAATTAGATGAAGAAGTTGGTGCAGGGGTTGGTAGTGTTGGTGCAGGACGCGTGGAAGGAGTTGATGATGTAGCTACGGGAAGAGAGGTAGGTATTGGTGCCGGAGCATCGATTGGAGCTGGAGGAGCCACGGGTAGCTTCACTTCAGGTGTGGCAGGCTCAACGCTTGGTGGAGCAACGGGCGGAGCTGGAGGAGTTACCGGCGAAGTTGATGGATTTACAGGTAATTGAGGTTCAACTCTTGGTGGAGCAACTGAGGGGGCGACCGGCGTCATAGGCTCGACTGTCTTCACATACACTTTTATCCTGCCTTGCTTTGCCAGCCAAGATCTTTGAGCCTCGCTCGTATTTTGGCTGTTTAAATTCGTCACTATCTCAATCTGTTCTTCACGAGTCAACCCGTTGAGGTTATATCTTCCGGGGCGAAGAATATATGCATTATCACTGGCAAAAATAAGTTCACGTCCATCTTTTGTCATATTTAGCGGCGCGACAGTATAGATTCCATTCTTGAACGTCGGTTTGCTTCGGGGATAGGGCATTCCTTGCCAAACATGAATATTCGCTTTGGCGACGAAATTCTCAACGTATTCTTTTTTACTTGTCAGACCTTCCATCGTTGCAATAAATTCGGGCGTTTCGTGTGCGGAACTCAAGGTGCCACTCACGCCATTAGACTCCACTGGAACAGAGCGGGGCAGTATACGGAGAGGAGCTGGGCGGGCTGGACTAAAACCAGGACTTGTTAAGGGTGATGGCATCGAAGATGGATTTTTTGGCGATCCTGATTTGTTAGGATGAACTACCCGAGATTCATTATAGCCATCAGGTATATCCAGTCCCGCCTTCAAAAGATCTGCTTCGGTAGCAACCTTCCAAGATTCGTTTCCATAATCGTATACTTGGAGTGAATTCTTTTCTGCATTGAAGGCAAATACACGACTATCATCACCTATTACATACTTAAACCCCGGTGTCGCATTTTCAATTTTATCAGAATACCACTCTTGAAGAGTCGGAACAATGGAATCGATTTTCTTATGTTCTGCCTCAATCTGCTTTTTCTTCTGCCTCGCTTTCTCATCAATCATTTTCACCATTTCATGAATAATTTTGCACGTCACATAATCATTCAGGTAATCGAAATTTTTTGTAAGTTTCACAAGTTCCGCATATCCGGTTACGAGAGGGAGCACGCTTACTTTTTCTTTTTCCCCTGTATTCGAATTAATATGGTCAATCAGATATTCATCTGTTTGATCTTCTAGATGTACATCTGTGTTAGGCGTTCCATCTGCATTTACAATCTTATCCATTGGAAGAGATCCTTTCGATCCCAACCACTCCAGCATTGTCTTACTGATGTAAGGTGCATATTCGAGAATCTTCGCTTTCGTGATGGCATCGTTCGCTTTTCTGTCTTTCAGCGGAGTGCTTTCCAATGTTCTGAAGTGATTATACCAAGCGACGGGATTCATGCTCTTTATTTTTTCAAACTGAGCGGCTGCAAGCTCTTCGCGCCTTTCAGATCCCCAGTCTTCGCCGACGCCGAATGTTTCCGTCTCTCCATTTTCATTCGTACCTTGTACGAACATTTTGTGTCTATGCATTCCTGAATCGCCATTCCTTTTCTTGTCCGTCTCACGCACATTTGAACGATTAACCAACTGCCCCTCTTTATTCCTACTTGTAACAGGAATAGGGGAGTTGAGATCCGTCGACATTCCGCTGATAGTGGTACGAGGTGTCGCACCGTTTGCAGCGGCATTTAATATTTGATTTGTGCGCAATACATCATTCCCCGTCGGTCCATGGTACCCCAAAGGCACTCCAGCATATTGCATCGAATTACGCTCCATATCAAACATATGATTCCCCATACCCCCTGCTCCGTAGCTGCGAAAACGCGCGATTGTCTTCAAATCCTTTTGACCACGAGTACGTTCTTGATCTTCCCAATCTTTCGTGACAGCTCTTTGCAACGCCAACCGCTCTCGCACTTGATCAACGGTTTCCGTTGTGCCATTGGGATGCCTCACTACGCCATTCTGGGCATCCCATCTTGGACTGTTCAACGTTGTGGGTGTTGTAGACCTTCTGTTTTTTGAAACGGCATTTTTACTTCCCGCATTTTGCCCGAAATTATAGATTTCTGGCGTAGTAAAAAGGCCGCTTTTGAGAGCAAATTGCAATAGCCCTTGAGAGGTGGTAAGGCTAGATTTCAGGCTATTCTTTTGCTCCTGATCAATAGCTGTTGATGCATATATGAGATGTAGAATATTCGCTTGTAGTCTGAGTAATGTATTAGCATCCTGCTGCTGCCCGATCAATACATTGTGTAGTTGTGCTTTTAAAGCTGGCCTTTCACTTTTATCAATACCATCAATAAATTCATGAATGGGCTCTTTATCCGGAGTATTGGCAAGCCACACTAATCGCCGCTCTCGCGACGCGTAAGATTGCCGACAAAACAAAATATAAAAATGTCTCATGATTGTTCAATAGATTGTTCGATTGTGTGAATATGCCCAGTATCCTCGGTGGCTTGTGCATCCTTCGCTAGCGCAATCGCATGATCTTTGATCTTCAGCATCGCCTCCGTGCAATCATGCATAAATTCCTTCGAGCGTTCTTTAAATTTCTCGATCGCCTTTGCGTACCGTTCCATCCGCTCTGTATGTTCCCCCTCGGTCTCCCCTAAATACAGCTCGTCTAAAATTGGAATCACATCTGTCGCCAGATCCGGCTCAATCGCCCCCATCAAAATATTGTACAAATCTTCATTGAACGTCTGGTCTGCGGGCCCTGTTTGTATAGTGTCGGTATTTGCCATAAATCTAGCTATTGTACCCGAAATACGGTGTTTTTACAATGTAGAGACACACTATGGACCAAGGAGGTTCTGCCCAATGATCCCAAAATCGAGCCAAATGGCTGTTTGTGCGGTTTATATTGACAAAATCGTAAAAATGTATATTTTAGTAGGTAGGTCAAAGAATGTCTTTGATCCTTCACAGCAACGAACCACAATCTTTACGGAGGTGTCGTCATGACTACAATCTTCTACATGATCTTCGGATCTGCCCGGCGTGCGCCGGATGGAACGTGGATCTACCACCGGGACCCTTTTTTTGTGTTCCTAGTGTTTATTCCCGTCCTGCTTGGATCACTGGCAGGGTTCCAAGCACTCGTCGAACTGGTGATGGGAACGTGGGGATGGGTGCTTGCTTGCATCATGGTGATGGGTATGTCTTTCGGGTGGGCTCTGCATGCCTTCCGGGCTTTTTTCGCATTGGTCCCGGCTCCCGACATGATGGTGAGACAAATCCTCGGTACGCCACGCTGCTTTCGGGGATGCAAAGTGTTTGTGTCTCCGTTCTTTCGGACAAAAACAATTGTGTTCCCGGGTGGCCTCGATATTTCCGAAGGCGAGGCCGATCCGAGTGCTCTGGGAAATTCAACGTTCCCTATCGAGAGTATGGTCAATCAAGACACGGGCGGATTCGAACGACAGCGGTTCATTATTCAGACTATTTCCAGTCTGGCGGTGGATACGAAGCCAGGGCTCGTCGTGAAGCAATTTTACGACGAATTCGCACCTGGTTCACTAGAAAGGCAGACCGGTACGTGGGGTGAGCGCATTCGAAAATGCATGACGGACGGTTGGAAGAAAGTCCGCGGCCAGATTCGACAGGTCGTGGCTTCACGAGCCGATGAAGTCCTCTCGGATGGCACCAAATGGACGATTGAGAAGATGATGACGAATCGGGCTGCGTTGAACAAGGATCTGAAAAACTTGCTTCAACAACCGCTCCTAGATGATCTTGGTGTTGAGCTTGCCGCGATGACAGTACCGGATATTCAGGATGTCGTAGCGGTGGGATGGATCGGCAATAACACGCAGATCATCACCGCTCGCAATCGCAGTACGGCCGATCAGGAGATCGCCAAAGCGGATCAGGCTGCGCAACTTGTACAAGCGCAGTCCTATGAAGTCAGTGAAACGGCAAAGCTGAAAGCGGAGGAGGCTGTTGCAAAGCAACGTGTCGATACCGCCAAGCAGCAAGCGGCTGCAGCCTTGGAAGTTGCAAAGATCGAATTGCAGCAAGTAGTTGCTCGGCTCGAGATTCTGACAAGCGACGAGAAGCACCAGATGGTGCTCAACTCCCTCTTGCTGAAATTCGACCAACTGCAACCAGCCGATATTACAGCACTCGCAAGCGCGGTAACGCAAGCCTTCGGCAAACCGCCCGAGACGGTTGTGTCGGTAGGTAGCAGTCTCATCGAAGCACACTCGATCACGGCATTTGCCGCTGCAGTACAGAAACTCTTGCCGCAGTTCTTTAAACCCTAACAAAGGAGATCCACGGTTCGATGCTAAGCAGCCTCCGCGTTCGCGCGCGGGGGTTTTTTAATCGATTCCTGTCGTAATCAAATATAGCAGTGTTTCATTGTGACGGTTTGGATCCTTTGGCAGATGGAATTCTCCCCCTTCTATGAGTCCCATCGTTTTTCCCATTTGTTCCAGCAATGCAAAACGTTCCGTTGGCGACAAATTCTTTTTTACATCTTTCTGCTTATCAATAATCGAACTACCCGGCCAATCATCACCATCGGGAATTTGTTGCCCTGCATATTTATACTTCTCGTAAATTTCTTGGGCTTCTTTAACAGTAAAAGAGGAGAGCACCGCAACGCCCGCCATGAATTTCTTTTCCTTTGGCCCTCCTACAGTCAACATTGCAGTTTCGAAACCTTGGGGCAAGCCTTGCTTGCGTAATACAGACGTAATGCGATCCATTTCTTCTTCGTATTTACCGTCATCCGTCAGTAAGGGGTTATGCAACGACCTGCCCGTTACGATTCGTGAATTTCTATTCGCAGCCTCATAAGCTAACCATAGAGCACCGCCGCCAATGGTGATACCGGCTACATTTTTGATGACCGCACCGAATCCTTCTTTACTCGCACTTACTCGATTCCAAATGCCCCTAAGCACGAGCACGCTCACAACGATTCCTGCAAGCATCACCATCCTATCCTGCGTATTGGCATTCTTAAATCCTTCCAGATGCGCACTGAGAGTCGTTTTTACAGCACTTGTCACGGTATCAATACCCACCGGCAATTTCTGTTCTTCGCGGAAATCTGCTCGGCGACGCTGTGATGTAGCGATGGCTTTATTGTATTTTCCGACGTACTGCAAGAATGCGAGCAACGCTTTTTCTGCAGATACTTTTTCTGGAGCATCGGCATTTTCCCAAAGTTCCAATCGCTCCTGTAAATCGACTTCAAAAGGGTTGAGTGGATCCCCGTCCTCTTCTTCAGCGCGCTGACGAATGTAATCCGATAAGTGCTGAATTGTAAGCTCTTCTCCTTCAAACTTATGCAATGCATCGAATACAGGTTGAGCGTCCGGCGTCTTTTTGATCAGTTCACGGAACTCCACCGGATCTCCTTTCATATCTGGCGTACTGAGAATAGCTGCGTATAAAGCATCTGAAGGAGGATCGTTTAGATAGAGCAGACGGCGTTCTGCTTCGAATGATGAGCCGATTCTCCTTAGTTTTTGCATCATATGATTCTTAAGATTTTTTTGCAGTTTCATCTGCACTCGCGACAAAATTGGAATTGAAAATATTGATCCAGCTTAATGGACTGTAATTACTTGTCATCAATCCATTAAGAAACTTCCACACTACACCTTTTTGAGGTCCTGCAAATGAATTGAGTGCTCCAAACGCGAATTTCGATGCTTTGATAGGGCCAGAAATCAATGCACTGTGCTTATACCAAGCTGCAGGTGACACAAAATCTTTCGCCCAATTTTTCCATGTTCGTTCGGGGTCGCTGCTTAAGGCTCTCACTACATATTTTATCGGTGCAGTGAGTGGCTCACTTGTACCTGGCATATACATCGGCGACCCCATCATCGCGGCGCCAAAATTAGGACGCGAAGGCTCCTCAGCAACCGCTGCCGCAGCTTGTGTCGTATTCTGGGCATTTGGAGTTGCAGTAGAGTCTACCACCGCTAGTTGTACATTTGGGTCATTTGCAGGTGTTGGCTGAATAGGTGCAGGAGCCGGAACGTTGGCTTCCAAAACTTGCAGGATTTTTAGTCTCGTACTCACTGCTACTTTTTGTAGCAAAATTGGAACTGCCTCTTGAAAGGAAGCATATTGAAGCTCCATTACATCATTAGTTCCTTGCCTATGACCTGCTGAATATCTAGGCATATATTGATTTAATTTTGAAAACGTCACATTGTCTTCTTCTAATACATCATTAATCTGCCTGCGTATTTTTTCAATTATTAGCAAGGACTCCGGATCACTCCGTTCCATATTTAAAAAACGCTGCAGGGCATCCGGGGTTGGGGGTGTGTTTGCCAAAAGCGGCGACGCAAGTGCTTGATCTAGGTGATCCGCATGAGCATCTATATTTTTAATCAACAAATTCTTTAATGCAAAATCGGGCTCGCGATCGATCCTGCGTAGAACCTCCTGTTGAATCGCTTGTGGATTATCATAGATAATAGGATCAGCAATTCCACCCATAGCAATGTTGATTCGTGACCGTATACTGTCTGTGATCAAGCGTACATCTGGGCTATCGTGTAGCGTCAGCCTCCTGAATCGCTCAAGAATCTCCGCATTTTGCTCATCCACGCTGGGGCTAGCCGGCGATCCAGGGTTACTTGGAACCATCCCCCCATTGTACCACAATTCACCCACATAATCCATACTTCTCCCCTCTCTCACACCAAAATCCCATCTCTCTGTATCTCCTGTGCAAGCGTTGAATATGTATCCTCCAAGTGCTCAGGGTAGAACCATATAGGCTGGAGTTAGGGATCACACCACAATCCATACTTTTGCGTATCTGAACATCCTCTCGCCCGATAAGAAAGAATATGCTAGAATCGAGCTATGGCCTCGCAACTCACCAACGCATTGCACGTCGCATTGAAAAAGCATGGTAAAAAGCCAATGGAGGTGCACGACCCCGTGAATAAGAAGATCTATTTTCTTGTAGAAGGTGATCTCTTTGAGCGCTTTAGAACGCTATTCGATGATGAGCCTTTTGAGATCAGTGAAACCTTCGCAGCTCAGTCAGCCGCAGCTGGAAAAGCTGGTTGGGATGATCCTGAGATGGACGTCTATGACCATTATAAGCCTCATCAGCAACCGCAATGACTATCAAGCGTGGTGATATCGTGCTCGTACATTACCCATTCGCCAGTGGAAAAGGTGCAAAGACACGTCCTGCCCTTGTTGTGCAGTGTGACAAGAACAATCGCCGTCTTAAAAATACCATTCTCGTCCAAATCACATCACGCACTCGTTTTGCAGACTCGGAACCCACGCAGTTGCTGATAGAGCTGGCGTCTCCTGCTGGAGTGGAATCGGGGCTCATTCATGATTCAGCTGTCTCTTGTGAAAATCTATACACGGTTCAGCAGAATCTGATTCTCCATAAGATCGGTTCATTACCAGCAGATACTATGTATTTGATTGCAAGATGTCTCGAAGCATCCCTTGGTCTTGTATAACGATCATCAAATTCGGCAACCGTAAAATTCTTTCTTTAACGCATCAAGACTAACGGTATCTTTTGGTCTCTTTCCTGATTTCATCTCTTGTATCCCTTCTTGGATATCCTTATCGAAAGAAGGGTCCGATTCCGATAGATCATCCAGAGTTTCCATAAAGCCATCAAATGCATCGATGGATATAAAGACTCCTATGGGAGTTTTCTCATGAGTAATAACGGAAACTCCGGGAGTTTTCATGCTCTTCAGCCTCGCAATAAAACTGGCATTTGTACCGACTTTTGTCACTGCTTTGCTCATATGCATAGTATAATGTACAGCATTGGCACTATCAACCCCTTATGAACGTATTTCCATGCGATTTATCATAAGAATCACGGCTTTAACTGAGGGTATGCATGCGTCACAATTTCTTCGATAGATTCACCGTTAGCTAACAATGTCAGCACATCACTCACACGCACTCTTGTCCCGCGGAAACAGGGTTGTCCATGACACACTGCGGGATCCACGGTGATATATCTCGAAACAGTCATGAGTAAAGCATACCATCAAAATGGCTTGATTGCACTAAAATTCCTGCTACAATTCTTTCGTAATACCTGAGGCGGAGACGTTCGTAGGATCCGCCTCCTTTTGTTGTTTCAAAATTCCTAGCTCAAGCAATCTTCTTGTATCGTCAAGACTCGAAAAGCGGTATCCGAAAAGCTGCTTTAGTTCTTTTGCAGTCTTCCGAGGACTCGCAAGTAACCACACTTTTTCTTTGTGCCGAAGTAGATATTCAAGCACCCAGTAAAAATCCCCATCACCAGTAAGGACTACAGCACGATCATACTCATGAAACAATCTCATCATATCAAATGTCAACCGTGAATCGACATCAGCCTTTAGATAAGGCTCACCACGTTCATTGATAAAGCGCTTCACCCGATTCAAACGAAGTTCGTAGCCCCAATATTCCATTGTATGATAGAGATGAACCTGAGTCTTATTCTGATGATCAATCCCTCCATAATAGAAAATCTTCACTGCACCGAAACGCTCACTCAGATATTTAAGAAGCTTCTTCAAATCAATTTTCCATGGATGTGGATCACTGTCACGATAAATAATATTCGCCGCATCGACGAAGGCATAGGTGACGATATCCCGGTTTTTCATTGTATTCATAAGATAATAAAAAAAATTACTGAAATAACTGATACTTCCTCCCATACAAGAAAATCCCTATCCCCAAAACAGTTATTCCCGAAATAAAAAGAAGTGCTGCAAAAAAAGATAGAATCCTTGTATCATATTTTTTTATATCCATATTTCGATTCAGCCCTTCTAAAAGAGCATTCATGTGATCATCTTTTGTGTTCTTAGTGAGGATTTGGGCAGAGAGAATAGACGCAAACTTTGACCCTACTCCTATGA
>JAYUSS010000114.1:0-4230 GCA_043755535.1 Candidatus Peregrinibacteria bacterium
CTGTGCCTTTGTCAGTTCTGCTCTCACGGTTTCTGTGTATACAGGAATTGCTCGGGAGAATGCAAATCGAGTTTGTCACGGTGGGGAATGGGGAAATACGTGGAGCCCCATGTTGTGAAAACTTCACAAAAACGGTATAATAATTGGATGATGCCGCATCTCCGCACAGGCTTGCTTACAGCGTTCGCAGTGCTCTCTCTTTCGGCATGCAGTAAAGACGCAGGCTCTCCTGCCATCACGACGATCGCACCCTTGGCCGTACGTTGGACGCAAGAAATCGCACGCGGTCTCGACTCTCTTTCCAGCATTCGTTCGAGTGCGCTTTTAGGCGTCTATATCAGCCATCACCTCATCAATGAGATCGTCTTCCGGTCGGCACTGGAAGGAGTTTCGGCGCAAGTATCAATCATCTCCGATACCGGAGAAGAGAATGATGAGTCGTTCGCTCTGCTTGAAATTCTGGGCTCAATTCTACAAGTGGATATCCCCGACATGCTCAATAGAAGCGCTGTACGAAGCGAAGCGTTTGATACCTATCTCCAGAACCTCCAGAACATCGGAGCGCGTGTCCTCAACCATTTGGAAAGCCTGAAGCAGCAACGCGCAGATCTTTCAGCTCAGCGGGGCGATATTCGAGTGACGGTATCGCATGCACAGACGGGGCTTTCGAGGGCGCTGCGCGATAAGGATTACTCGACGGCGAATGACCTGCAAAAACAGCTGATCGAGGGTAAGAGTGAACTCGCGCAGTTCGATGCGCGCATCGACGAAGTCCGAAGCATTATCCGGATATTTGAAGATTTGATCGATGTGGCCGAGAAACGGGCGGAAGTAATGACCGCAAACCGTGAACCGCTGTTGGCCGGCGTCACCGTCGTGGATTTGCCGGGGGCCGAAGATTTGGGCCTTATCGAGAGCGCCAGACGGTCCAGAGGGTCGATTTTTGACCCAGGATCGTTCGATGCTGGCTTTTAAGGGATATTGCCGCAAAACACCGTTTCTGCTATAATAACTAGATATTTCGACATGTCTGATACACCCACTCCCCAGCCGGCAAGTACGATCCCGATACAGCACCCTCTCCTTCAAGCGATGGATGATCTGCTTGGTTTGAGTAAAAAAACCGAGGAGACGCTCGAGAAACATTCGGGAGATGAAGCGTCTACCCCAGACGAACTGGAAGCGGTGAAGCGTTACGAGCAGGGGCTGCAGAAAATGCTCGATTTGATCGCGCCTGCCGGCATGCAAGTTCGTCACAAAGACATCATCATCAACGATCAGTTCGCACGCACGATGTACGCTTACAACTGGCCGAACTTCATCTACCCGAACTGGATGGCACAGACCATCAACCAAGATATCACGATGGATATCGCACAGTTCATTTACCCAAGCAACAACAAGGCGATCATGAAGATGCTGCGCAAGAAAGTAGCAGAACTCCGAAGTAGCATCCGTATGTTGGAGCAACGTGGAATCGTACGTGACCCAACCCTCGAAGCAGCCCTGCAAGATGCGGAAGAACTCCGTGACTTACTCGCTAGAGGACAAGAAAAACTCTTCCAGTTTGGCATGTACGTGACCATCTACGCCGAAGATGAAGAGCGTCTTAAGAAAGTGCAGACCGACGTGGAATCCGTCCTCGGTGGAAAATTGGTGCTGACCAAGCCTGCGATGTTCCAGATGGAGCATGCATGGACGTCGACCCTGCCGATCTGCCTGGATGAAATCGAGATCAACCGCAACATGAACACAAGCCCGCTTGCAGCGAGCTTTCCGTTCAGTTCCAGCGACCTGACCGATGACCACGGAATTCTGTACGGCATCAACCGCCACAACGATTCACTGATCATCTTCGATCGCTTCGACCTCCCCAATGCCAACAGCAACATCTTCGCTACCTCCGGTGCGGGTAAATCCTTCACCGCTAAGCTGGAGTTACTCCGCCACCTGATGCTCGGTACCGAGGTGATGGTGGTCGACCCGGAAAACGAATACACGAACCTCTGCGAAGCGGTTGGTGGCTCCTTCATTCCCCTTTCCATTCAGAGCAAATTTCGCATCAACCCGTTTGACTTGCCCCAGGCCATTCGTGGCGACGAAGCAGCAACAGGTGAGGTGCTTCGCGCAGCGGTGATCAACCTGCATGGTCTGCTCAGGCTGATGCTTGGACCTATTACCCCCTCTGAGGATGGTATTTTGGACAAAGCGATCCTGGACACCTACGCGCTGAACGGCATCACACTCCAGAGCTCTAACCCTGGAACAGCCGGTGAAGTGCCGACCCTTGGACAGTTAGTAGACGTGCTGATGACCACCGAAGGCGGCGAGAACATGGCGCGCATTCTGCAGAAATACACCGAAGGAAGCTACGCCGGACTCTTCGACCAAAAGACCAACGTGAACCTGGATAACCAGATGATCGTCTTCCAGATCCGCGACTTGGAAGAGCAGCTTCGCCCAATTGCGATCTATATCGTGCTGAACTTCCTCTGGAACCGCATCCGCGCAGAACTCAAAAAGCGCATCCTCGTTATCGACGAAGCCTGGAACCTCATGCAACACGAGGACTCCGCACGCTTCCTGTACGGCATCGTCAAGCGCGCTCGCAAGTACTACCTTGGTGTCACGACGATTACGCAGGACGTCGATGACTTCGTTGAATCTCCGTTTGGTAAAGCGATCATCACGAACTCCGCCTTGCAGGTGCTGCTCAAGCAATCCCCCACCACGGTCGATAACTTGCAGAAACTCTTCTACCTCACGGACGGGGAAAAGTATGTGCTGCTGAATAGTGAAGTCGGACAAGGAATCCTCTTCGCCGGCTACAAGCACGTGGCGGTGGAAGTGATCGCGAGCCCCGAAGAGGCTAAGCTCATCACCACGAAGCCGAGTGAGGTGGTAAAGGCGGAGCAGGAGAAGCAGGATGAAAAGGATGCGGGGAAGGGATGAGAGGAAATAAATGCAATTAAGGAAATAGAAGCAATAGAGGATACTTTCACGAATCCTTTATTTCCCCTATTGCTTTTATTGCTTTTGAACCTCGTCCTTCGTCTCCTCCACCACCTTCCATCGCATCTCCGATTTCAACTTTCCACTGACCGCAAACCCTGCCGCTCTCTTGTGACCCCCACCCTGGAGCTTGCCCGCCATCGCTGCCACATCAACATCATCGCGTAGTGTGCGCAGACTCCCTTTCACTTTGCCATCACGCTCACTGAGCACCATCGAGAAGCGCATGCCCGGCACTGCATTCACGTAATCGATGGCTCCAGCGAGTTCACTGTAATCCGCACCCGTCGCGCGGAAGTCTCCTTCGGTGACTGCAGAGACGGCGCCGCCTTCGTCAGTCACGCTGATCTTTTCGAGTACCCTTCCCCACAGCTTGAGTGTGCTTAATTTGGCTGTGCGGAACACGGCGTTAACGATCTGCTGCTGGCGTGCCCCGGCACGAAGTAAGCGAGCGACGGTGCGGTAGACCTGTGCGGTGGTGTTGCTATGAAGAAGCCCCCCCGTATCGGTATAGACCCCTGTGAGCAGTGCTGTCGCCATATCCGGCGTGATGTCCCACTTGAGCATGTCTGCTAGCTGTACAACGATTTCCGCTGCAGAAGCCGCTTCGGGCACCAGAATATTCACCGTCCCAAAGAGCGGGTTTCCTTGGTGATGATCGATCATGATCAGCGGGTAGGTGCCATCAAACATCTGTGGATGCGTCTCCTGCATTTCGGTCATCTTGGGCTCGGCACAATCGACTGTTACGACAACATCACCAGCGTTGAGAGGTTCGGGTACGACAATACGCTGGGCACCTTGAATAAATGTGAACGTCTCGGTCACTTCGTCGGTACACCAGAGCATCACCTTTTTCCCCGGGTATGCTTGCTCAATCAAAAGTGCGATGCCAACGAGTGATCCGATCGCATCTCCGTCGGGCCCGCGATGACACACGCATGCGATGCGCACAGCTTTCGAGAGCGTGCTTTGAACCGCCTCTGCATCAGCGTGTGAAACGGGCATAAAGGAATGAATGCTACGTCGATTGTGATATATGGACAATCAACTGAGATTGCATTGCCAAACATTGTTGATGAGGTAGATGTTTGTGGTGATTAGTTGACGGCGAAGCTTTGGCACCGCACGGTCTCATTCCGAACACCCTGTATTTTTCTCGAGAATTCTTTTGCGTGCGTCATTTCTCTTTCTAAGGGCATTTAACATTTCTTGCGG
>JAYUSS010000115.1:0-4202 GCA_043755535.1 Candidatus Peregrinibacteria bacterium
ATAAAATTTTTCCAAAACTTGAAAAAACCCATCTCATCCTATATCACCTGCAAAACCCTATATCAATCCTATATCACGTGCAAAAATGCAATATCACATACGAATCATCATACGAAGGGTTGAACGTAAAAACACTGTCAAATAAAGTTCAAATGTTTTACGAACTACACCACAGTAATACGCCCCACCTTGGCGTTCTGTCATGACCCAGCTTTTAGTTTCGTCATCCCACACCTCTCCGTTGAATGAGCGCCCTTGAATCTTCTTGTTGACAAATGACGGGAGTTGTGCGAGGAGTGCCCCCATGCGTTTTGCAGTCATATCGCGTGAGAATTGCGTATGTGTATCCTGTTTGAAGCGGAAGAGTAAGTCAGATGCATTGCACCAACCTCGGTGCCCAAAGTCTGTAGTATTGTCGATTCGAATGTAGTACTGTGTTAACCACCCTGCGAGTGGATTGTTGTCAAGAACCAGATCAGCCGTGCCGTCTGTAACTGCGGTTGGAGGTCGCACGTCTTCACCGAGAGTAGTGTATGCCTGGACGAGCATGAAAAGGAACTCATTCCTGTATGCAGGACTCTGTAGCTTCGTTTTGAGGGATTTGTCAAGGGGCTTGTCACCGGGTGACACACATAGATGCGGCTCCTTGAACGAAGTTTTGAAAGGCACCTGCCGAAACCGGCGAATACCACCCTGGGTTAGAGAGTTGAATTCCAGCGCCTGGTTAGTAAGGAAGAACAGTGCCCACTGTGGTAGAAACGGCACGGGTTCTCGGTTTAACGTACGTGCAGCGATCTCGTCGTTTCCAGACGTGAATTTGATCGTCCCCTCTTGTAGCAAATCGCCGGCCTCTGGCTCACCTACGACGACGATACGACGACCTCGTGACATGGCCAAACCAGGTTCTGGCTGGTCCTTCTTTTGGTTTGGCTTGGTGAAATACGTGACAGGTAGTGTCCAGTAATATGAACCAAATACGGCCTTTAAAAGTGAAGATAGCAGGGATTTTCCATTCCCACCCGCACCAAGCCAGAAGTATGCCTCTTCGTGCAATCGCTTGCCGTGAAGTAGCTGAGCCAGTGTACGGAGGACGTAGTCTACCAGAGACTTCTCATTGAAAATACTCATTAGAATAGCGTCTAGATGCTTCCGCACTGCTGGGTCGCATGCTGACGGGCAATCGTACCCCGTGTTGATGCAAATATAATCACTTGGCAGAATCGGTCGCGAGGCGAGCAACAATGATCCATCTGTATCGACTGCCTCCATGTCTACCACACAATTCTTGAATGCAAACAGGCGATGAGTCTCGTCCATCTTTAAATGCAGGTCTTTATCGGTGTAAACACTGACCAAGAACGTCATGATACCTGAGACAAATGATGATGACTGTAAAATCCCCATGTATACAAACAGTTCCTTTGCAGCCCTTGCAATCGTCTTGCGCTTCCCGGTGAGAGCTGCCATTGCCTCCCTGACTCGAGCACTCAAGATTAAAGCGATGTCGTTGCGCATGGAGTCACATTTTTGACCACATGCTTCCCATGCTCCTGTCGGTAAAAGCGCGTACCAACCCAGATCCTTGTGGTACCGGTAGGCGTGTGGTTTCATGTCGTAAAACATCTCGGCAGCTCCGAGGTGTGTTCGCATGTAGTTCCCAAATGGAAGAGGCTTTGGCTGGCCGTTTTCGAGCAGCATCGGGGGGTCCGGTGTTGTGGGGTCAAGTGCTACAATGTCACCAGAGGCTGCGGGAATTTCCAGAGGTTGCGGCCAGAGTAGCTCGTTGATCCCAGCAGGCGTTGGGAATGTGATGGACTCACACCCCTTGTGGCATTTCAGGATGCACACTCCAGAGCGTTTAATGTGGATGAATGCACGGTTTCCATTGTGCTGTTTCTTAGAGGGACACAGCCTTGAGTCCAGCTGCACGTAAAATGTGTTGGGGTTATCCTTGCATGGTTCCAACATTGAGATTGTAACACCAGCATCACGATACGGTGCCATGACCTCATCTGAATACAGCAGAGTCGTGATGACACCTACATCGTAGGTTACAAGCGCTTCAGATGATGGTGCCCTGACAGTACCGGTAACAACAGAGTCTCGCTTTCGCTTCTTTGAAGGAGCCTTGCTTTCCTGTAGCAACGGTATTACAAGGCCCTCAGTGAAGGGTGTTGACACAGGCTGCACGATGATTGATTTACCCAGCAATGCGAGGGGATCGTCCAGGAGACGTTCCAGCTCTTCAGGAAATTCCACTAAATCCCCAGCCTCTCTACGCATGACATTCATCAGCACGTAGGGGCGTCCAGTCACGAGCTTTACCGCTGGTAGGCTTGTCTTGACACCTCCAGCTCCATAGCCCATCTTATGACACTTCGTTTGAATACAGTGATCATCACAGGCAATACATGGCTGCGTGGCCTGGGGTGATTTGCCAGAAAACGTCAGTCTCAGCCCTCCATTCTTGAAAGGTTTTGGGTCAAGAGACCGGGTTGTAGACACATTCTCACTCACAATCGTCTTTGCCAAAAGTGTTCGAATGAACGAATTTTCATGAACAAGTCCACCTGCAATGAGGTGCTCGTTAATCGACTCTGCAGTCTGATGATTGACAATGAGATCAGGAAAAACGACATGAACGCCCACTTTCACAGAGCCATCACCTTGCAATTCCTCCGCTGCCCCAAGAAACAACACGGTATGACCGTCGGTGCCCCCGTCGAAGCAATCCAGAGCTTCATCCGCTAGATACTCAGACATCTCAGAAATGAAGGATGCACGTGTTTCTACATCATAGAAATGCAGCTCCTGTTCCTCTGGTGTCAGTTTCACATCAATGTCCATGAAAAAGCGCATGTGAGATCCAGGCGGTACTCGCTCGACCGTTGTGGGCAACTCATGAGGGTTTCCGCGCGCATTCCGAACAGCTTTTAGATGTGCTGCAAGAAATTTGCCCATTTCCGAGGGAGGCACAAAGAAATTACCTCCTGACATCGCCGTGTGCGTCGCCTTCGGAACTCCCTCGAGACCTGCACGGTCCATTGCCCCCTTGCTAGAATACTCCCATAGATCATTCCATTGCCGTGATACTGACTTAAGCAACGGCTTTGCAGAACTCAGAGCGTCAACAGGTGCCAGCCAAACGTCGCGGTGTTCACGTAAAGTTGACGGTACAAACTCTGGTGCAGACGCACGAAGCGAAGAATTCGAAGCAGACATTGTTTTGTTTTTATAACAGGCAACGAACTAGTCAAAGCAGAAATCTGAACGCACGAAAACATGTTAATTTTAATTTCATTCTCAATTGGGTAACTTTGGGTTGCAGCGACCAAAATTAAATGCCAGCTAACTTTTGCAATACATGGAATTTTCGCCTCCATTTTTCAGTATACATGACAAGCATATTCATTATAATCTTGATTAACGCATGTCCCATGTTGCCATGTCATTTCTTGCCGGTAGGCAATAATCCCCGTCTGTACGTGGGAAATCGGAGTGTTCCACGCGTCGGATCGAACTCAAAAGAGTATGCACTTGATATGCACTTGATGCATACGATAGTGGCTATGACGAGACGCTATTTTTGCTTCGATTTCAATTTTATTAAAATTCAAATTAAAAAAATTGAATTTGAATTCCCAAGTCATCTATTGCAATAATGATTGCTTTCAAGCCAGGTTTCAATGAGAGCGTGTATGAATACTATAAATTACATATCTGTGATCGTCCCATGCTCTCAGGCCTAAACTACTTGTCTTGTTGCCCTCTTGTCTCCTGTCTCCTCAGTGTCTCCTCCTGTTGGCCTGCGTGCAGGGTCATCATTAGCGATTTAGAGGACACAAGACAGACACACGACACCACCTCTTCCTACATTATTCCTAAGATACAAATCTTCAGCAATGTAGCATGATAGTACCGGTAGCATGAACGGCAATTTGTCGGAAGTTTTTGTTTGTAAGCTGGTATGTCTTCGCAAGTAACGATTGAAGCTCAAGAGGGGGCTCGACTGGTCGAATGGAAGACCATGAGGAATCGGTGGTATCCCCGGGAATCAAAATATCATTACGAATCCATCTCCAGATCAACTTCAATCCATCTCCAACATCCATATCAACTTGAAATCAAATATCAAATCTCCATTATCAAACCTATTATCAACACCCCCCAATCCAATATCGTCTACCGGTTCCTCGTGGTCT
>JAYUSS010000116.1:0-4191 GCA_043755535.1 Candidatus Peregrinibacteria bacterium
AACACGTATTCGCATTCGACCTCAACGCCGACAGCGACGGCGACGGCATCCCCGATAAAACCGAACTCGCCAACGGAACAAACCCCTTCTCCGCAGACACCGACGGCGACGGAGTCTCCGACTCCGATGAAGCAGCCCAAGGCACCGACCCCAACGATCTGGACAGCGACGGCGACGGCTTCAACGACCTCGAAGACCGCTGGCCGAACGATCCCCGCCGAGGCGACTACATCCCGCCCAAGTTTTTTGCGGTGACGGATTTGGGTGCCAGCATTCCCGACGACTCACCGTATAAAAACAAGCCACCGACCTCCATGTCTATCAACGACGACCATCAAGTATCGTGGCTCGCAGAACGGGAGGGAGATGAGCTTGCAGAAAACCACACCAAGCAGAACTTCCGAAGTGCGTTCACTTGGTCGGACGGAAACCTGACCCAAGGCCCGGAGTTATATGACGAGTGGGAGGGGACTCACTCGGAGAACCTTTCGACTGCCCACTCTGTCTCTCAATTATTTTTAGGGATCACGCCCATCGGCACACCATACGGCATCCGGACTGTGACCGATGAGACATGGATGCCGTTCCAATACGACTGGACTCAGACAGTCTTTTCCAAACCTTATGACTGGGAGGTAGGCGCTAGAACCTACGGAGATACGGATAGCTATCCACCGGGCGACTTCGAATGGCGGCGGGAGGTGGCAATTAGCAGTATGTCTGATCCCCGTCCGTTCACTCCGGGAGTGGCTGTGGGGATTGAATACAAGGTCCAAGAATCTACTGAATCGCCCTATCAAACACAACTTTACAAGGTGTTCCGATGCCCACGGGAGAGCAACTACTCAGAAGCCGAAAAATGCGACGCCACAGGAGAGGCATTCTGGAGCGTAGCACCCGACCCACTACTACCCTATGGCTACTACAGAAAACCCGTATTATCCCGCGCCAGCAATAACGGGAATGTGCTGATTGGTTTCCAGAGTAATAGCTCGCGAGAAGTAGAAAATGGCCCAGATATTCCCGCCCCCCGGCCTGATAAAACACGACTATGGCTCACGGACGGGAGTGTCAAAATCCTCCCCGGCGACGGCATCGCCGTGAACGACGCCGGACAGGTCATCGGAGTCGGAAACTCCGACCCTGAGGCGTTAGACACACAGGCGTTCTTTGCGTGGGTAGAGGGCGGCTCAATGCAGTCAATGCCATTGCAAAACTTGCTGAAGTGGACAGGTAAACCGTCTGGAGTGAAGGACGACTTTGACCGGTATTTCTATCGTATCCCAAAAAACGGAGGTGATCCAGAGCCGCAGTTGAGGAAGATCAAGCCGAAATTTTTATCGGACGCCATCAAAGGAGTGGATGGGTTGCCGTCTCCAGTGGTAATTGATGGACGGTCCTTTCCGAATGGGGTTCCGATGGTAATTTTATTTACAGCAGAAACGCTAAAGGACAAAAAACTGCCCGAGATAGGCACTGAATGGGTGTCAACAATGTTTATTATGCGGCTGGCTCCGCTGGGAATAACCGATTCACTTTATCAATTGACCGAAGTGACGTGGCCTGCAAAAAACGAAGCACCAGTAGGCGATCCATGGAAAAACCCAGACATTAGTATTACCGGAATGTCAAATAGTGGGGAATTGATTGGAACGATGGCAAAGATCGGAGGGAGGATTCCGATTTTAGCAAACGGCTTTAATGTCGAGCCGATGGACAGAGAAAAGCTTGAGATAGCGTATGACCCTCCGATCTTTGCCGATACGAACGGATGGAATATTGATGCCGACCCTCTTGACCCCGGACCTCCCGTGCCGGACCTAGACCAGAGATTCTGGGTGACGAGCATTGGGATTGGTTCGTGCGTAGGGCATCCGGAACTCAATATAAATGAACACCTCCACATCGTGTTTGAAGGAAGAAATGTGGATAAACAGTACGATATTGCATTGGAACCGGGATCGCCACTGTCACTTACTAAGGTGGTAAGATACCAAAACGTTCAGGATTCGACCGGACCGCTCGATCATTTGTATGAAACCTCGGTTCAGTTGAAAATATCCGTAATGCCTCCCCCCGGAGGTCCGGGTGATGCCATTATCCAAATCAAGCAAAATGACGGACATATCGCGGGGCGGATTCGGATTAAAATATTTCCGGTACCGAAGACGCCGATTCCTGTTAAACTATTCTCGGTAAAGGCAAGTAATAACCCGATTGAAACGGCTGTTGGAGAAACTGATGTGAGTGCAGCGCAATTACAGAAGGAACTAAACAATCGCTTCAGATGTGCAGCGTTGGCATTTGCTGTTACAAAGAAGGAACCGGATCCCGATGATATTGCTTACGATCAAGAAAAAGGTACCGTATTATCAGGAATAAAGCCTCCGAACGGCTTATTGGACGTCAACCGTCAGCAGGCTGGCGGATTAGACACGGATCCGGAAGTCTCTCACCCTCAATTTAAGAGATTTCCCAACGGTGGAAACTTCCTCCCGGTGTATTTTGTTAAAAAAATGACCCCGGAACGTCTTGCTCTTACGCTCGTGACCCTAAAGGACACCAGCAAATTGGTAAAAACGGCCGTAGTCTTTGTCAGTAATCGACAGGAGCCATGGACTGATGGATGGCGAACGAATCCCGTCGTCTATATCGAACCGGAAACTGGTGCTGTTCTTTCAAAGAATGCAAACTGG
Source organism: Candidatus Peregrinibacteria bacterium (assembly GCA_043755535.1). Taxonomy (GTDB): domain Bacteria; phylum Patescibacteriota; class Gracilibacteria; order Peribacterales; family Peribacteraceae; genus JAKQEM01. The sequence continues at coordinate 2,697 of JAYUSS010000116.1, forward strand.
ACGAAAGAACGTGCGATCGCTCATGAGATTGGGCACGTCTTCCGGCTCGCTGCTAGACCACAACCGGGCGACGATATTGGTCACGATATACGCCCTACGTTTAGCTTTTTGCCAATGTGGTCATCATCGGCAGTTGCTGCTCAGCGAAATGCAATTGAACTTGCGAACATTTCGCATTGGGAAAACATATTGACTAACTCTCCGATGTGGGGATGTGAGAGGCCGTGCCATTGGGCGGCTGCGTCACTTCTCCGCGCCGGGGAACGCGGCCCAGCTGGAGCTTGGACACGCTGGGAAGACTGGGTCATGGTGAACAGACAAGCCTCTGAGATGTTCAAAGATCCAACCCCATGAAAACGAGTCTTTGCATTATTCTTCTTACGTTGAACATGACTTCAGACGTATTTGCCGTTATCGAGAGATTTCACGGACAGCAATCCGAAAACCTAAACACGGCATCCATTACGATGATTCTCGGCAGCGACTATGCTGAAGGTATTCAAGAGTTGAGGATCGCTGCATCACCTGAACTTGCAGGAAGTAATGCTATCAATCGGGAGCAAGCTGAGGCAGCGGCAAACAGATTAACCGTTAAGTTGAGATACAAATCAATACCGCACCCTCAAGCGTTGTGGATGCTTTTGAAAATCAATGATACTCCGACAGTCCGTAAAATTTCCGAGATATTCGACGAATACGACAGTGATCGAGGACTCAAATACCAACCGATTACTGAAATTGGAAGTCACACACCTTCTGCGCAACTCGAGGACGACTACATTCGATGGGGTGCTGTCACTCATAGTAATAATCCAGAACTGCTGAAGCCGTTCACCAAGAAGCTCCTTGGGGCAAAGGATGATTCGGTGATTTGGCGGAAGCTGGAATTGGGAGGGAACGAATACAACGCTCACCTACCCCATGTTACCGCAGCTCGATTTACTATCGATTTACTTATCGCGGGAGATGAGATCCCCCTCAATGTCAAGGAATGGGCGATAACGATAAAACAGAAGGCGCAAGAAATCGCGACCCGAAACTTTCCAATATCTCCCCTCGAAGCTCCAGCGATCCTGACGATAACTTCAAACATGCGCGAGTTTGCAAAGCTCAATGCAATGGCTATTGAGAACGGTAGGTTTGCTGACCTGGTTCCGCTACCCGAGCCTGATTCGGACGTGACTCGAATAGAATTGAACCCAACGGTGACCGCCGGACACTCAACCACGAGGCCGACTATTGCGAAAGGCCCTGACGCAAACTCAGACGAATCAAGCGGGGGCGCGAATTGGATTCTCGCTAGTGGTGTTGCTGTAATCCTCGCAGCGGTAATGGCGTTGATTCGCTCGAAACGTAAACCCGAATGATACTCGGGGAAATGGGGGTCAGGGGAAATGGGGGTCAGGTGACATGAAAGCTGATAAACACAGCGTTCCAGAGCCATCAAAGTGACGTGGGCGATTTGGTAGAGTGGTGGTGCTATGAGCACCAAAAA
>JAYUSS010000117.1:0-13399 GCA_043755535.1 Candidatus Peregrinibacteria bacterium
CTTTGATCGTCAGTTGCGGACGGCGCACATCAGAGCACTATCCGGGTAGTGCCGTATCCTGGACAGGATCGACTGCTATGGTGGGGAATGGGGAAATACGGCTCCACCTCCCCCTCCCCTAGCCCCTCCCCCGACGGGGAGGGGGATGTCAGTACATTCAGTGGAGGAAAAGCCCCCTTGCCCCTCGAGGGGGAAAGAGCCTGTCCAGAGCTTGTCGAAGGAGGGTTGGGGGTTAGGGGGAAGTTTGTGGAGGAGATAAATATGGAGTTCAATATATGCACAAAACACGAGTACTTTATGTATGCAAGAGCAACTTTTTATTTCATGTGGAACACCCCCTTTGCTCTGCTATAGTTCGCACAATTTCCCGAACAGAACCTTTGTTCACACCCCATGTTTAGCTCCCTCTCTTCTCAGGCACAAAAAGTGCTCACCGCACTTGGTGCAGAGGGCAGTGTTGGCCTCCAGTGGGAGGCCTCAAAGGAGGTAGAACATGGTGATCTGTCAACCGCCGTAGCGCTCGGGTTGGCCAAAAAACTTGGAAAGTCCCCTCGTGAGATTGCAGAAAAACTGGTGGAGGGCTTGGAGGGTCATGAATCAGTGGAGAAGGTAGAAATTGCAGGACCGGGATACGTGAATGTGTGGCTTAAGCCCGCTGTATTTCTTGGTGAGCTTTCGTTGGTCGAGAGTGCGTTCAGGCAGCTTGCCCCCACATCCAACGATCCGGTAATCATCGATTACTCTCAGCCGAATATCGCGAAACCACTTGGCATTCACCATATCCTCAGCACGGTGCTTGGTCAGACGCTTGGCAATTTGTATGAGCATGCGGGTTACCAGGTTATTCGTTGGAACTACCTGGGTGACTGGGGGACGCAATTCGGCAAGCTTGCCGTTGCATTTGAACGTTGGGGAACCAAGTCTGCGGGCGACTGCACGATCGATGAGCTGCTGGAGCTCTATGTCCGTTTTCACAAAGAAGCAGAGAAAGATGAAGAGCTGGAAGACAGTGCACGCGCGGCGTTTCGAAAGTTGGAACAAGGAGACAAAGAGCTTCGAGCCTTTTGGGAAGATGTCGTGGCTGTCACCAAGGACACGCTTGGAGGTATCTACAAGAGACTCAATGTCCGGTTCGATCTCGACACGGGTGAAAGTTACTACGAAGACAAAATGGCTCCCGTCATTGAAGAGGGAACCAACAAAGGAGTATTCAAGAAAGGTGAGAAAGACGCGTTGATCGCGGAATTTCCGGAGGATGAAAACATGCCCCCGGCTATTGTGCTGAAGGCAGACGGAGCCACGATTTACCTGACACGCGACTTGGCGATGATGAAAGATCGCGTCGAGCGCTTTCACCCACAGTCCGTCCTGTTTGTCGTAGATGTCGCTCAGTCACTGCACTTTAAGCAGCTCTTTGCGATCGTGGATCATCTGGAATGGAAGCTGCCGGTATTGGAGCATGTCTTTTTTGGGCGCATGCGGTTTTCCGATAAAAGCATGAGCACGCGAAAGGGGAACATTCTCAAGCTCGAGCATGTTCTGGATGAGGCTGTTGCACGCGCAGATGAAATTATTGCTGAACGCGGAGATGCGATTCAGTCTGATGATCCAAAGGACTTGGGTGAGATGATGGGGATTGGGGCGCTTGCCTACGGCATCCTTAGTCAAAACCGAAAGATGGACATGGTGTTTGATTGGGACAAGATGCTCAGCTTCGATGGTAACAGTGCGCCCTACATTCAGTACACCCACGCCCGTGCCAAGTCTGTCCTTCGCAAGGCTGAGTCCGATGGCATGGTGAAGCCGACCGAGATGCCCGATCTTACCACCCACGAACGAAAATTGATGGGTATGCTGCTCCAATACTCCGCGGTGCTAGAGGCGGCGCGCAGCGAACACCTGCCGCACAAACTTGCCAACTACTTGTACGAACTCTGTCAGCAGTTCAACGCGTTTTACAACGCGGATTCCATTTTGCAGTCGAGCGAACCCAGCCGGACGCTCCGGTTATTCCTTTGTCGTTTCACCGCCGACACGCTGAAGAGCGGTGCGTCCCTTCTTACGATCCGCGTTCCGGATCGCATGTAGTTTTTTTATTGCGCCCAAGAATGGGCGCGCTTATCTTTCTTCCTTCTCTCCCATGTCCAGGCCTTACCGCTCCTCCCGTTCTCGTTCGCATGGCCCTCGTCCGCTTGTCGCATTTCTGATTCTCGCCTCGTTCGGCATTTTGTTTGCAGGCTGCAGCGGGCCGGAAGATGCGACCGAGACACTCGTCTTCAGCGATGAAGATGAAGCGCAGTACCGCGAGTTATCGACGGACGCGATGTCCGGTTCAACGGTGACCGGTTCGGGAAGTGAAGTGGATGAAATGGAAGCATTGTCTTCCGGAAGCGGGGCAACTGCAGATACTGCGGAGCTGGATCTTTCTATGGTTGATTCGTATGCATCCATTCGGTCGGGAGCCGCTTCGGGTGCGGGATACCAGGTCACCAATGAATTCTTGAATGTGCGCGAGAAGCCGTCGACGGGTGCGGCAAGCGTGGGTCGTTTGAACTACAGCGATAGCGTAAATGTGGTTGAGTTTACCGATGGTCAGTGGGCGAAGGTCAAGCTTGCAAGCGGAGTCGAAGGGTACAGCGCCCATCGGTATCTTGCTAAGGCGACCAGCGAAGAGCGCTTGGCCGAAGAGAAGAAGCAGTTCGAGAATATGTATTACGTAAGCTTCGGGTTTGTGAATATGCGAAAGGCTCCGGACCAGAGCACCGACAAGCTGGCTGAGATCCCGGGTAACACCATTCTTCGGCCGTCACAAGTTCAGGGCGGGTGGGCAAAGGTCACCTACGACGGGAAGGAGGGATATGTTTCCCAATCATTCATTGCGCGCTTTTTGCCGAATTTTATCGTACGGCAGGAGGCCTACACGTTGCCGATTCTTCATTACCGTCTGACATCCGATCGCACCGATGAACTGCTTGCGGCTATGGGTGCTGAGGTCGATGCGCTTCGCAAAGAGGGCTATGCCTTCATCACCCTTAGCAACTTCCGCGATCTGCTTTTGGCCCAGCAGCAGCGTGATGTCCGGTTGGACCCCAAGCGCACCGTTGTTGCGGTGTCCGGTGTGACGCCCGATAACATCAGAGCGGTCTCATCCGCATTGAATGTCGCAGGTATCCCCGCAACGCTCTTTATACAGACCCAGTACGTGGGGCTCACCGGCATCACCGAGAAGTCGATTGTAACGATGATGGCCAATGGATTTGATATCCAGTCAGCGACACACACGGGTGACGACCTGCGCGCGCTCACGAACTCTCAGGCAGAGCTGGAGCTACGCCAGAGCAGGAAGATCTTGGAGCAGTACACGCATAAGCCGGTCTTCGCCGTCGCGTACCCGCAGGGTGGAGTCAATGATCGCATCGCTCTGATCGCTGCAGAAGCAGGTTATCTGTTCGGGCTTGGCGATGATGCTGACAGAAGCTTTGGTCGCAGCCAGCTACTACGCGTACCCGCTATGACGGTCTTCCCGAGCATGTCTGTCGAAGAGGTGGTTAAATTTGTTAAGGGTGAATAGAAAAGATCCAAGATCCAAATTCCAAGATCCACATGTTTGGACCTTGGAATTTGGTTTTTGGTTTTTATCCCTGTTATTGCATGTATTCCTCCAAAAACTGCATGAACCCGGCACTGCTTTCTTGGTCACTCGAGCTCCCGCCAATTCCCATAGATTGCTGCATCATCATTTTAGTCATTTCGGTCATGAGTTCCGGGCCCTTCGCAATCAGGTACCACGTGCTCCAGACGAAAAAGAGCACAGACCCCAACCATACCATCGTGCGAAAGTATGAGGCGATCATGCGGGTGCGGTCGCGCCGATCCATCTTTTCCAAGTGCGCGATGATGATATCCATCTTGTCTTCAACCGACTGTGGTTTTGTTTCCGTTGGCAGCACTTCTTTGCGAGGCATGCGAGCAGTATAGAGTATTCAGTATGAAGTATTAAGTATACGTAATACCCAATACCCAATACTTAATACTCGTCGTCAGAATCCTCTTTTCCACTTTCGCACGAATTCAAAAGCACGCGTCGCGTAGTACGAGTGTTTCAGCGGTAGGTCGATGCAGTGCGTGAGTGGCAGTGGGTGACCACCGAAGCCCGTCTTAAAGGTAGTGACCCCGGCAAACGGGTGCTTTTTATTGATGATCACTTCTTCGCCCGTTTCGAGGAGCTTACGCGGAGCAATACCCCAGAAGTTATAGATGTCGTCTCCACGGTGCAGTGCATCGCGGATGGCTGTCCATTGCAGCAAGTAGCTTGCGGGGATCTTCGCATGCTTGTGCGTGCTTGCTCCGTGGTGATAACTGGTCGTTCCGCCAAAGCTCATGTGCACCGATGCCGCGACCGGTTCACCCTGGTAGCGGGCGATGTAGACGATCGCTTCCCCTTTAGGAGCAAAGTGTTTCACCTGCGCACGGATAAACGACTCACGGTAGGGGACGAAGTGATGACGTTTGAAGGTTTCTTCTTGGAGCTTAAAGTAAATATCCAAGTCCTTCTCTGGCTCATCAGAGGCGACGACTGTCACGCCTTCACGCTCTGCTCTGCCCACAAGGTTCCGTGTAGTTTTACGCATATCAGCGCGGATGGAGTCCTCGGTTCGTGCCTCGCTCTTGGCATCAAACGACGCATCCTTCCATCGATCCACGGAACGGAGCGGGATGTACCATGTGTATTCCGACAGTAGGTGCATGGGTGATGCCAGTGCCCCTTGTGAATGTAGCTCTTTTGCAAGTGAGTCTGTCTCTGTCCAGAAGGGACTCATGCGAATGAATGAACAGCCGTGTCCAGCCGCTGCATCTTTTAAAACTTCGATGAGTGTGCTGGTGGCTAGAGGCTGGTGGCCAGAGGCCACGACCGGTCCATACTGCACCATCAAGTGTTTACCTCTTCGCGCCGGGACGACAATCGCTTGGCAGATGCCGGTGATCGTTCCATTCTCTCGTAGTTCCAGTCGGACGGGTTCTTGACCGATATCTCGATACACTTCGCCCATCATCCAACTTTGCAGGAACGGCGTGAAGCGCTGGGATTTTAGGAAGTGATCCCACTCGGTTGCGTTGGTGGCGATTTGAACGGTCATCGAGTAATAGGGATTAGAATAATAGAGTAATAGGATTAGGAACGATCTTTTCCTTTTTGCAGAAGAGGGTCAAGCAGTGCGATAAGTCTCTGCGCCTGCTTCATGGACGTATCGGGATTCGTCGGCAGAGACAGGATCTGCCTGCCTGCCATTTCGGCATCCGGGTCATCGCCGTCTTTGTAACCGCAGGCCGCTTCGTCGCTGTCTGGGGGGCAAATCACGCAGCCCGTCCACCCATCGTGCAGGTGGATGTTATGCTTCTTGAGCGTCTGGCGGATGCGCTCGGCGTGCTCTGTAAAGAGCGGGAATTTCTGGAGAGGGAGATCGGGCGTGACACCAAGTAAGAGCGGCCCACCTTCGCCAAGGCTACGGCGGGCAGGCCAGCCACGCTTTGTCGCTTCCTCAAAGTAATATCGAGTGAGCATGCGCCGATGATCATTGATCTGCTGCAGGCGCTTCCATTGTTGGAGTGCGAGGATCGCCATCGCGTTTGGCATGCGATGGAGGGTACTGTCCATCTGTCCCTGTTTTTCGAGGCGTGTGGTGATGGGCGCGAGCATCCCCAGCTTACCGAACACTGCGAGCATGGCCTTTCCAATGCCTATTCCATAGACGGGTTTTGCGATGGCATAGAGCACGGGGTACTGCAGCCAGCGTTTGATGTGCCACCCGGCAAAGGGTTTTGCTTCATCCTCCAGTTTCTGCAGGTCCATACAGATATCTGTCCGACGGCAAATCACCGCGCCTCCATTCACTCCCGAGATCGCTTTGTCCCGGCCGAAACTGAAGAACAGGATGTCACCTCGTGTACCGATGTCATTTGGACCTTTCGCATCGGGCATCACATGAGCACAATCCTCAATGAGGATCAGCCCGGTCCGATCGCAGAGGATCCGCAGCTCTTTGGTAAAGGCGGGGATGCCGAATGTGTGCTGACAGATGATCGCCCGGGTCCGCGGCGTGATTAGTTTTTCCACCTCTGCGATATCTAGGTTGAGCGTGCCTTCTTCGATGTCGGCGAAGACCGGCGTCATCCCTGCAGCCATGACTGCATTGGGGACCACGACGCAGGTAAACCCCTGTACGATGACCTCTTCGTCTTTTTGAAAACGTAGCGACTTCAGGATGGCAAGCAGTGCTTCCCGACCCGATCCGAACAAGTGCGCTCTGCCGTTGAATCGTTCACTGAGCACCAGTTTCAGCTCCTCTTTTTCCGGTCCTTCCTTCCACCGCCAGGGCATGCAGGAAAGCTTGAGGGCACTCCGGACTTGTCGTCTGTTGGCGAGGGGTGCGAAGGTGTGGTGGGTAGGACGGAACACGAATTGAAAATGGAAAATTGATAATTGAAAATTACGAGGTGGGGAGAAGGCGTTGGACGGTTGAGAGAGGCATGCGGCCGACGGCTAGTAGAAGAGATCCTGCCTCGACTCGAGCTGTGTCTTTGCTGAGTATTTCAACGGGCTTACCAAAGGCTTTCGCGAAGATTTCTGCCCCGTGTTTGTCGGTGAAAATGACGCGCTCGACGTTCTTCGATGCTTTCGTGCCGAGCTCTGTCAGGTAGCGGTTTTCATCCGCACCTGTCTCTTGCAGACCGCTGGTCAGGAGAACGCGCGGGCGTTCCGTTTGCTTCGCCGCCCAATCCAATGCCGCACCCAGACTTAACGGGCTGATGTTATAGGTGTCATCGAGGATCGTGACGCCGTTCGCCGTTTTCACGCTGAACGTATGCGCTTGCGGTTTGAAAGTCTCGAGGAGCTCGGCGATGCGTCCGTCTTTGATACCGATGTGCTTGGCGACAGCGACAGCGAGTGAAACGTTGTAGTCATTGTGCCGACCCTGCAGCGGATGCTTATATCCGGCATCAGCCTTCGCGATCGTTACGGGACAGGGTGATCGTTCAGCTAGTTCCGTACATCCTTCATTATCTCCATAGAAGAAGGCATGGCCGCTCTTTGGCAGGGACTCAATCAGCTCGCCGTTGGCATCAATAATATTTTGTTCTGACCCGAAGAGTGCCAAGTGGTCGGACCCGAGCGCCGTCATGACGCCGATGGTCGGTTGAGCAATGCGGCAGAGGAGGGCGATTTCGCCTTTGCGGTAAGCGCCCATTTCGATGATTAAAAGCTTCGAGCTTCGAGCTTCGAGCTTCGAGCGTTCTCGTAGCTCATCGTCCTCGTAGCTCGCAGATGGCTGTCGCAGCAGCCACTGTGCCACGCCCATTTCACTATTGACGTGTTGTGGTGTGACCGATGTATGCAGATCTTGCAGCAGATGTGCGATCAATTCCTTTACCGTCGTTTTGCCTACACTTCCCGCAATGCCGATAACAGTTGCATCGGTCATTTGTGAGCGAAGGTGCGTGGCAAGGGCCATCACGCGTTTTTTGAGGATGGCATCGAGTGGCTTTAGTAGAAGCCATGCTATGAGAACGTAGAGTGGCTGGAGGAGAAGTGCAAAAAACACGCAGAACGGTTGGAGAAATGTAAAACGGGATAAGATCCCAGCATCTGTGAAACTAAAAATAATTGCTGTCGTCGAAATAATTGCGGAAAGAGTGGTAATCAATATCGCCTTCGAAGTCCATACGGGTACGCGTTGTTTGCGGAGTGCGAATTGGATTGCTGAAAGACCTGCGAGAAGCAGAAAAAACCCAAGAATGCCGAGCATAAATACGTTAAATGCAAAACCACCCGGCCAATCATTGTCTCCATGGGGAATGAAGAATTCGAAGTAGAGTACCCATAACGGAAACAGAGGAAGGATAGATGGCCGGATTCTCCCGAAAAGCTGTACGAACCACCCATCCCTCCGCAAATGCTCCCGCAACCGGTCCAGTCGCCATTCTTTTTGCTGAAACAGTGCAGTAAAGGTTAAAAGGGGAGAGAGTGCTCCTACCAAAACCAAGCCAATAAGTAAAAATGCTACAAAAAACATACTGAGAAAGCCTATTGTACCCGACCCTGCGCTTGTAAAAATACTGAAAATATGATACAATAATGACATTAATTCCTCCCAGCTTCATCATGAAGAAGGAAACAAACATACACTTCCAGCACACAGCCGCTGGGTTCGTTCTGGCCTCCATGTACTTCGTGTACATGTTCGTGATTCTGCCGAGCCTCTAAACCGTTGAGCGGATCACTGCCGCAATGTCTGTCGCCTTGTCGCGGTGGACCCCATGCCGCACGCCTTGAAAGAGGTGCAAGCGACTCCCGGTGATGCCATTTTTGAAGACGTATGCGTCGCTTACCGGCGTCATACCGTCATTTGTTCCCCAGAAGATATCGGTTGGAATGGTGATGGATGGAAGCAGATGACGCAGATCTTCCTGTGTTACCTTGATCATCGTATCGCGCATGACCGGTGAGGCTTTCTCGTAGTCGTGAACGCGAACAAGTCGGTAGAGTAGTTTTTTAGCGAGTGGCTGGAGGTATTTAAAGCCCGGAATTGCGAGGAAGAATGATCCGGTCTTCGCCAGCGTCAGCCCGATCATTCGCTTGAAGTGCCGGGGGTGACGGATGCCCGCCGCCGCACAGAGGTAGAGGTGCTGGATGGGGAGGGAGTTACGCGCTGCAAGTTTAATGGCAATTCGTCCTCCATGTGAGTGCCCCAATAGATGGATCTCTGAAAGCTGAAAACTAGAAGCTAGAAGCTTCTTTTCGACCCAATCTGCATACTCACCCACAGTCCACGGATGATCAGGTTCGGGTTCCGAGCCGAAGCCGGGGAGGTCGGGGGTCAGGATCTCGACATCGGAATCTTTCAGAGCTTCGCGGAGTTCGGTGAAGGATTCTTTGGAACCGCCCCAACCATGTAGGCATAGCAGTACTTGCTTCATATATTCAGTATACAGCAAAGATGGTGTCATCCTCAGGTTGCTTACCAGGCAGGTATGCTTGTCGACTGGTGTCCCAGTCGTCGAGACAAGCCAATACGGGTCTCATACTGATATGATAGCGGGTTTCTTGGTCTGTCCGATGTGATTACCCTGTAATGCTCTGTATCGCTCTTCGTAACTCTTTCATCAGTTTTTCTATATCCACTTCGCTCACGACTTCCTTTCCAAAAAGACTTTCAACATCCGGCCATATAAAGGAATCCCGACCAACATAATGTTCGCCCCTGTCTCCGCCTCGGCGCATTGATTCATGGAAAAACGAAGGTCCGGTTATAATAACAGGAGGCCCTTCTTCATTTTTCATAATCCATTCCCATTTACTCTTAGCCGAAGTATGGCAAAAAGCCGCAGCCAGAGCATGTAAACCTTTCTTGTCTAGGGCCACATCACAAGCACTTCCGATTTTACGGCCGAATACATCGCATAACTCTACAAAAGCGTCGTCTACTTCAGGGGGTGTCGTTCGTGAGCTGGGGACATCCTGCAAAGAATCTTTGTTGAAGATCGAAGAAGCGTGAACTCCGCCGATGAAAATTACGTGGTCAGCTCGATGAGCTGACAGTGCATGTTGAAGTGTCAACAATTTTCCATCTATGGGCAGGGTTGGCATGAAGCCTAATAGATCGTCAATTTTAAAGTATTGAACGGTAGAAAAATTCCTGACTATCTCAATTATTTGACGCTCTTCTTCCTCGGTTTTCGCCAAACAGAGACCGTATCCAGCCCCATGACCCTTTTCTTGCAGTCGCTGCGAGCTAGTCATTCTCTCGATCTCACTTGCCAGTTTTCTTGCTGTTTGCGACTCATATTTCTTCTTTGGGAAACCCATGGGAAATTCTGTCGTAATATCCTGCCACTTTACAGTGGCAAGTGCTGTCTTACTTTCTAAACGTGAACTCTTCTTAGTCATACCTTAGAATAAATAAGAAAAACCAGTTATATCCATGAAGTATTCTTTCTTAATTTTCTCTCTTTTTCCTTTTTGAAGTTTATATGTATAATATCATATTTCCATCTTTGTGGAAAGTCGAACCCAGCCAATCTGCTGTAGCAGTATATTCTTGTTAAAGAATGAGATATGGGTCATATAGGCTGAATTTGACATAAAAATGTCGAAAGACTCTTGTAGGCGCATAATCGTTCGTTGTCCTTGGATGATCAGGTTCGGGTTCCGAGCCGAAGCCGGGGAGGTCGGGGGTCAGGATCTCGACACCGGAATCTTTCAGTGCCTCGCGGAGTTCGGTGAAGGATTCTTTGGAACCGCCCCAGCCGTGCAAGCAGACCAGTACGTGTTTCATACGGTATAAGTGTAGCGTCGTTTTGCCTGTGTAGACCAGCATACAATCAGGCCGTTTACGCGACGAATACTTGGTTTCGTGCGGGACTCCCCAGGGAAGATTTGCTATGCTTCCGCAGCTATGGATCTGCACCAGACTATCGATCGGCTATGGAAAATGAGTATCACGGTTCTGGAGAAATTCGTAGCCATGGTCGTGATTGTGGGTGTCATCGGATATGCCGCGCATAGCGTGGTCGTGCTGCTATCCATGGATTGGGCCCTGACCGACACCTATTACGAGCTTATCAACCGCGTACTGGCGATTATCATCGGATTGGAGCTTGTACGTATGTTAGTCAGCCACAGTATTGCCGCTGTGCTGGAGCTGCTGGCATTCGTCATTGCACGCAAAATGTTAAAGCCCGAATTGGAATCCGTCGATATCATGGCCGGCGTTCTTGCGTTTGTGGCGCTTATGGCCGCCCGTCATTTCTTCACCGAGTCAGGGTTCCTGGAGGAGGGAAAGAAAAGCACTGCCCAGCCTACGCATCGTTAGCGGGGTTGGGATCGGCTACTGTGACTAAAATACCTACGTCTGTCGTCTTGCCGACATACCCAAAGATGGCTACCCTTTGCAGGCTCTTTTGATGCATCAGGATTATGTTACGGTAGCTCAGCAGGCCTAGCCTCGCTTGCGAGGCGTTAGGAAACAACTAGCCGCGACACTATGCAACTTTCATAGCATCAGAGGTAATTGTCACGGTAGCTCAGTAGGTTAGAGCGCGGGACTCATAAGCCCGAGGTCGCCGGTTCAATTCCGGCCCGTGACACCATATTGACAAAATTAAACTTTAGATTAAAGTAACAAGCATGACAAACAGGGACATTCATCAAAATGAATCCGATGCAGTAGATACAGTTCGGAGCACGAGAGAAATTCTTGGAAATCTCTCTAGTTTTCGTAGAGGGTCACCCTATTCACAGAATGCCGCGGATGGCTATATGTATTGGCTTGAGGGCGGACAAAAACCTGTTTTTAAGAAGTATGAAGATGCCATTAAAGCTTGCCAACCAATCAGAGTCTTGAACTGGTCCAAAGAGCCGACTCTCTCCCAGGAAACGGTACGACAGTGGGTGGCTAACCACTTCAACGAAGACTTACTGAAACGAGCGCTTGTTGATACCGTGGTTATCAATGAAGACGTGAGTGCAATTTATTTACCTAAAGACAATGAATTTGGATTTCGGAATAATGAATACTTCCCGTCCAACATATGGATGGAGCGCGTATGTCATGAATTGCAAATGGAGATTCGAGAGCGTTTTCTAAAGACAGTGTTCCGCGGAGATAGCATCGCCACGTATCATAACGACCATCCTGAACTGAAGGGTGTGTATTTCATGCCTCCTGTCGCTCTCTACAGTACGAAATATGACCCTCTGAAAAAGCAGTTGCTTGAATCGAACAATCCATCAGCAATTGGTATGCCCTTTTTCAGTAACATCCCTGCCGAACAAAGAGAATATCTTTACCATATGGGAATTATCGCTCATGAAATTGCGCATAGTATTTTTGCCTTCATTCTTGAGAAGAATGCCACGTTGATAGGGGAGTGGCTGAACATTATTCGTCGTACAGGAAATACCAGCGGCTATGCAGAAACATACGAAGGTACCAACAAGCATGCAGAGGAAAATTTTAGCGAAGCTGTAAGGATAGCTGTCACTGACAGTACATTTTTGCATCATGAGGTGATTCGATTTTTACGGCAGCATTTTTCTGGATTAAAACTGACGGGTGGAGACCAAGAATAATCAGGAATAATTAACTTTCTGACGCGTTTAAATCGGAAGATGAAAATAAAATAAGTCGAAAAATCCGTGGCACCACCAAAACCTAATCAATACACATCATCGGTTGTTCTTTTCCGTCTTCCACAAACGAGTAGCACCCACCAGGGAGGTACCTCCATTCGTTACATTTCCCTATACCCTCCTCATCCGCGATGCATTTTGTTTCGCATTGGTCGCTATCGGAGCAGGCTTTTCCGGCGTCGAGTGTGGGGTAATTACAAGACCCTCTGGGGAGCATGAACCATTGTTTCCAGGTTCCCCCCGAAGATTCACAGTCTGCACGCAAACGGATAGTAAAGTCCCCTAAGGGTGTTTGGTAGGACTTGGAGGTCGTCACGAGCATCTTTGCTGCTTCAGCTCTATTGAGTGTGCGAAACGGGTTGAACATCTTCGTTTCGCCGTCTCCAATAATCACTCCGTAATATTCCAGTTCCGCGATCGCTTTGTAGCTTGGCGTTTCAGCGTCCACATCAGGGAAATGTGGGTAGCCTCCCTCAACGAGGGGAAGGCCGTAATTACCAAGTGAAAGATGGAGTAGCCCGGCGGCTTCTTGTCGCAAAATTGGTTGGTTCAAAGAAGCATGATCGATGGGCATGACGTGTGAAAGTTCAGGATCCTCTAGCTGCACAATGTCTAGATATATCTGGTACCACGGATCATCGATGACTACGGTGGTGCGGTCGAATGTGTATCGGAAGATCATCATGACGGCGACCATTTTCAGGAATTCTGCGCGGGTAACGGGATTTGCCGGGCCGAATTCGCCGGTTAGTTCACCGGCACTATTGCGGTATCCTTGCATGATGCCTGTCTCTGCCACTGCTTTTACATCATCGGCGTACCATGCGTCGGTTGAAACGTCTTTCAAGACTGTGCTTTCTCCTCCTGCCACAAATGAAAGGCTGGCTGCATATGTTGCGAGTGGCACAAATGCACATGCAAGAACAAAGAGGCGATAGGTGTTTTTCATGCCTTCATCCTACTATTAGTGCAAAAGATAGGCTACATCACACCTCAAGCTCTTACCCTGCTCCGAAGGGCAATTCGGGTGTTGATCAGAGCGAGGGATTATCGATGTAATTAATAATCCGTGACACCGGAATTTTTCATCTCACGCTGCCTTCCGGTACTCATTTATCGTCTCTTTTGCAGAAACCACAGAAACCCCATCGCGCATCCCACAATGAACTGACATTCCTAAAAAGTCACAGGCCTGAAACGGCATGATTG
>JAYUSS010000118.1:0-4013 GCA_043755535.1 Candidatus Peregrinibacteria bacterium
CCAGCAGGTATTGATACAGTGCGGTGTCTTGCATGGTGGCCTCTTGATGAGGCCCTCATCCTACCCCGTCAGACTACCCATGCAAAACCCAGACGCGCCCAAAATTCTTTGTTCGCCAAATGTCTTCCTTTGTCGCACCTTGAATGCGGTTTTTGAACTCCTTATGGTGCGCACTTCTCGAGATGGGTCGTCGGGAAATTTCGTTTAGGAACTTAACAATGTCAGCATGGGCAAAACTGCGGACTCCATGGAAGCCACCCACCGTCTGAATGATCTGCTGAGTGACACGCCCTGCATCCGACAAAACTGCGGCGATGCCATGCGTCTTGAGCCAATCCTTGATGGCCGCCACGCCATCCTGTATTTTCCATACCTCTGGGATATTCTTGTACCGTGGGAATATGACAAAGCCCTCCATAGTTGGCAGAATAGGTTCACCCCCTAGGCCGAACTTTAAGAATTTGGGATCCCTGCAATCGCACGGATATGCTCTCGCAATCTGGTTCTTCAGAGTCCAGTCTCTCAAGCGGACGACGTTAGCCCACCTGTGCTGGTTTCCGTATTGTTCAGCAAAATCCGGAACGAGACAGTCGAAACGGATTTGGGGTTTTTCATCAACGAACGGGATGTCGTATGTCTTTTCTTGCGCGGAGAGAGTTGGGCGCATGAGACGAGATGAGCTGCCTGAGCGAGAACGCCATATAGCGGGATACCAGTCTTGCCGCAGGTTGCCGCCCGCTGTGTCGACATGGAGATATTCCGCGTGAAGTCGATCGATATCCGCTGTGGGTATTGATCGGGCAAACATCACTGTGGGGTGAATCATCACCCCATGAGAATTGCCAGGCAAAGGCCTGTAGTTCTTCACCATGAATTCCTTGCAGAACTCGGACAAGTCTTTTAGCCATTGCACCGGAACGGGAACGACGTTCCCGCGCCTGATGGCGCGAAGATTCCAGAAATCAATTAGGTCTCGGGACTGCTGCGCATCCAGAAGAAAGATAGCTGGATCACTATCGTCATAAGACCGAACATCGATCTTCGAAGTCCCTAGACGTAACGCGGAAGTGAATCCTGACTTGTACAGGTTTGTCAGACCTGCACCATCTAGCAATATTTCTTTCGGTTCGAAGGCATCTTTGAAGCCTCTTTGTATATATTCTAAGTCCGGATCCGTTGGGAAGGCCCCAAAGATGCATGCACAGAACTCCGCAAAGGTGGCATCTGTAGCAGCAACATTGATGATGTCATGATCATGCCGACGGGTGAATTGATATTCATTGCGGTAAAGATCTTCATAGAGATCGAATACACTCTGACCGTGCCCTTGCTTGCCCCGATCACCTTCACGCGTCAATAGACCTGACAGCTGTAATACTCGATCTTTGTCGAATCCAAGTCCATCGGCTAACCCTGGCTCAGCTTCAATAATAAAATCCGGTTCGAAAAAATCGACATAGCCGTTAACAATTTGCTCGGCAGTTTCGAAACGATGGTTGTGACGATCCCACCACGTTGGCACCTCTTTGAAGCAAGGAATTATGGGGTTGTACCTCCCTCCCCACAAGGATGTCGTCACATGAAATATCTCGAGCGTGAGCTTCCTATCATCAGGCTGAACCAGAAACGCGAACCGAACGGGCCTTAATCTGACATGCACGTCGATATGAGACATTCCTACCCTCCCGTCACACCGGACAAGTCTTTTGCTGGCCCCACTTTTCTTCTCCCCTAACAATGTGGGACATTTAGGGTAGAAGAACGTTCCTCCAGAGTTGCTCGCAGTACAACACAGCAGAATCCATTATGGAGAATAGTGTGTCATATAGTACAGCCAGGGTAACCAGGCGAATTGTCCTCCTCGCTTTGTTGTGCTTCACCGAAGGCGCCCAGGCCCAACACTTAGAACTGGAAAAGGAGATTCTACAGACTATCGCTGACCACGCCGAAAGAATCTGCGGCACAGTGCCCCTGGAGGGAAGCTCCGGAAATGTCGAATTGTCGGGAAGTGCGAAAATGGAGCTGGATGGCCTGCTGAAGAAGATGGCTGCCATGGGTATTCAAGGAACAGCCACATACCAAGGCTCGCAGTATCAGGGCCTGCTTCAGAAGGACCTCCTCACAGCTATGCATGACAGAACTAACTGCAAGATGAGTGTGAATAATGTATTAATGGGGAAGCTACTCACCGCTGCGGTGGCAGCTCGAGAACCTCTCAAACTATCAGTGAATATCTTGGAGGCAACAATGGGCGCACAGGCACCATTTGAGACAAAGTTCCTCGTAACGGTGAATCAGATTTATACCCCTGTTCGACTGCTTGTTCAGTGTGAAAAGGAAATAGTTCAAGCGCACGGCTCTATATTGGGGGCTGCAGTATCTATGTCTGGCGACTGGGGTGGCAGATTCTCAAAAAATCAGTTTGGAATCGGTATACTTTCGCCCGCATGGACCCCAGCAACTCCTCTAGTTGTCTCAGTCAAGTCAAATGCGAGCTCTTTAGGCACGTGCCAATTTGTTCCGCAATGATTTCCTTTGCCTCTTAAGATTTTGGGCGCGATCAACTTTACGAATCAGTAGGAAAAAGATACCCACAAGGAAGGTCCAAAGTTAATGCTTAGAGGAATGATCAAATGCGCCGCCATTTTCCTGTTTGCACACGGATTAGTAATGTTGCCTGAATTCTCCCAATACAGTGCTAACGCACAAACAGTAAAGCCGGATAAGCAGAGCCTAGACATGATTGCCGATTTCGCCGAACGCATATGTTCTGAAGTCCCGCTTGAAGGAAACTCAAATAATCTAGAGTTATCCGGCGGCGCCGAAGCAAACCTTAACGGGTTACTGAAGAATTTAGGTTCACTTGGGATCGAGGGCGCAGCTAAATATGAACAGAAACAGTTCAAGGGATTACTCCAGAAGGATCTCCGCGCCGCCATTCAAGACCAAAATCTCTGTAGGCTCAAGGTTGCGGACAGTTTAATCAGTAAACTACTCGGAACGTCTGCAGCCACGCCGCCAAGCCCCCCGGTTGCTCGTTTTCCCTTTGACAAGCAGTTAGAAGCCGCCAAGGCTCGGATTAGGTATCTTGCCGAAGATTTCCTGCAATCAAATAACATGAGCCTTGTAGAGGTGGCCGGTCCCTACGGCGATAATATGCTAGTTTACGCTGACCTCTATGATTGGCCGAAGGTGTTCGAGACGCTTGAAAAGCAGGGGTATGTCAAGATTAATAAGCGGACCAAGAATAACATCGAGTTCACTTATACAGGACGTGCAACGCGTTAGCAGTGCGCAGTGAGAGAACGGAATCAAATCCCGCTTTTGGCACCACAATAATTAATTTAGGGCAGCTGATGAGCCCACACCTGGCCAATGATATGAACCAGTGGACCGCGAGGGAGTGGAATCACACACTCTTTGCCCGGCTCACTTCCTAAGACCCACGCGAACAATTTCTTCTTCGCGTCACTCAGTTCCGGTTCCATCGACACCCCGTACGGTTCCTTGGCGCCCCGCGGGATGCTCAAAATGGTTGTCAGCAAGGCCGCAGCCGATGGAAGCACCGGAGGCGTAGCCTCTTGGCTACGTTGAGGATGCTTTCGAGGGGAGAACGCCGCTGAGAGCCATTTTCAGCGTCACGCCCGGCCGGCTGCCAGATACGCACGTAGCACATCTCTTCTGGCAATGATGCCCACGACCTTGTCATCGGCGTCTACCACCGGCACACGAATTAAATCGCTGGCTCTCAACACATGAATCAGCGTTGGGAGCATCGCTTCCGGGTGGATCGAATAGGGGTTACAGGTCATGATGTCGCTCGCGGCGACGGCACCAAGCTCCTTCCCATCATCTAATGCAGCCAGTAAGTCATGCTCACTGACGATTCCTAGGAGTTTATCCTTGGCGTCTACTACCGGCACGGCTCCGAATCCCTCGATCATGAGCGACGCGATGACATCGCCTTTGGTCTTGAGATGAGCAGCCTGCACCTGTTTCTGCATGACCTGTCT
>JAYUSS010000119.1:0-12627 GCA_043755535.1 Candidatus Peregrinibacteria bacterium
ATTTGACATAGTTGTCCATTCTATGTTTTAGAGAAAAATGGATCAACTGAAAGTGGCTGCGCTAAAGCGCAGGGATTTGGACCGGGGCGGGGACATTAACTTTATTTCTTTTTTCGGACGGACAAGAAGGCTACCACAGCGTCAAGGTAGTGCCTCGCTGCGGCTCGGCCTCCACCTTGACCAGCTGTGGGTATAAAACGATTGCCGTCCGAAAAAAGAAAAATAGGGAGAGGGTATGCTTGCGCCGAAGCGGGAGGCTGCTGTTTCTCGTCCGTAGGGTTAAGGCGAGGTTCGATGCATTTCAGATTTGAATTTGCGGTTTTGAAGGGTTGAAGAAAAACGAAAAATAGGGTACAATAGAAGAAATACACATATCTCCATGAATCCAAAAATACCTGCAACGGGACAGCAGCTCTACGATGAGCTGATGGCTACAATCGAGCCAGAACTCACGTTGGCTCAACTACCCCTGTTGGCAGAAAAATATAGAGATGAAACCCCTGAACAGGCGAAGGCACGGGCAGAGAGATACACCAAGGCGTATGCAGAGTACGATAAGGCATACGATGGCTATGTCGGGAACGCGAAGGCAGAAGTGAATCAATACAGGAAAGATGCCTTCCAGTCGCTTGAAAAAGAAGATCGAATAAGAGATCAGGCAAAGCTCTCTGCACTTGAATCTACTTTCCTTCCTAACACCACAACGGTATGAAAAACAAACTCCACTTCACAGATACGAGATTGCTTGGTGAAAGTCGCCAATGCCAATTCGCAGGTGAGCCTGAACAGTTTCAGCATGCGGAAAATGCTGATTCTCCCCAAAAGAAAGAAGTGCAGAAGTCACCCGAAGTTCGTGCCGAAAATCTCCATGCTGACGTACAGAAAAATACAGCTGAGGAAGTCAGCAAGGCAACCAATGGTATTCAGAACCTTCACGTAGTCATGTCACAGACAGACAAACGCCTTGCAGTGTTGGAAAGCGATGTTGCTGGTACTGAAAATGCACAGGCACTCTCTCCCGAACAGAAAGCCAACATCGAAAAAATCACGAACAGCCTTGCACCCGAACAGCAGCAGGTCATTCGTGAGACGATTGGCCAGCTCGACCCTACCCATCAGCAGTCACTTGTTACCTTTGTCCAAAAGCTCACGCCCGACATGTGCAAGAGATTGCAGCAAAATACGCCTCTATCACCCGATGACGTGCGTTTGCTTGGCAAGATGCTCCCAACCCTCAATCAGCAGGAAATGGACTTGTTCATGGTCATGCCCATCTTTGATACAAGCGGAACAATGACCGAGGAAGACAAACGCATCTTCGAGGCTTTCCCCACTATGTCGAGAGAGGAACAGTTGCAAGTCATCATGGCAATGCCGATCAGGGTTGAGCAGCAACAGAAGCAACAGAATGAACAACGCGAGAGTGCCGAAGTCTCTCACAAATCATGCGGTTTCATAACTGATGCTGCCATGAACCTCTTGGAGAGAGGCGGCTACATTAGCCCAGGACAAGGTATAGGCAAGCTCGAAAACCGCCTCAACATCAGTGGCAAGCCAGATCAGGTGAACTACACTGCCATCGGCGGCACGTTGTACGTCGAAGCCGTTGAAACAGACGGAACTGCACAGAAGTTCTCTGTGCCGATGATGGGCGGTGGCAGCCTCGTCGAGAAATTGAAGGCAATGCTGAACAAAGAGCAGGGCAAACCAGAAGAACCCGACGTTCAAAATAAAGAAACAGAGAAGATCAATCCGATTGCTATCTACAAAACAGCGAAAATCGGAACGATCTACAAGAAGTCACCAAAGTATCTTGGTATTGCAGATGACAGTATCAAAACAGGTGGGAAACTGCCAGAACTTTTCAAAGAAGCAGACAAGAACAGCATCATCATCGAAAGAACAGACAACAACGTCGAGAGTGACATTGTTGCAAAGAAGGACGGCAAAGTCCTCGCCAAGACCGCACAGAGTATCAATGACAGAGATCAGTGGGAGAATGGCATTGCGAAGATGTTGGATGAAGCCTTGGAGAAGACAAAGACAGAGAAGAAGCCCTCCTAATTATAGGTTCTACTCTCTTCGTGTGATTGTTAGGAAGAAGAGTTCTATGCAATTGAAAGCCCAAATACACGTTCTTCTTGGTAGGGGGCGAGTACCTCATACCACTCAAAGACTGTATCTTGTAGCTGGTTCCAACTTCTTCGAATAAGCTCCACCATCCGGCTTCGTCTGCGGACTACGCCGAGATTACAACAATTCCAATTCTCTTGATTCCGGAATAAACAGGGGTACGTTGAGAATGCTTATGGAACACTCGACGGCTCCGGAAAGCGTACGGCAGACCAACAAGGGAAAAACAGTCAAAATCGCATTGATCGCAGGTGCCACAGTCACCCTCATTGCATCATGTCTTTTTATACAACAACAAAGCGAGCCCGTTGCAAAAGCAGTCAGAGCATCTAAACCCTCTCCTGTTATACCCGCCAACGGCGCTCCAACGATTCCTTCCATTACCACTGATCACTCGAGACTCCGTTCTACCGCATGCGAAGAGGAACTTCGGGAGTTCATGCACAATGACCCTCAGGATGTGGAAGCCGGAGCAAAAGGAGAAAAGATATTGGGTGAACCTCTATACGTGACGGCAATAGACACAAACGCTGCAGCTACCCCGTATGATC
The DNA here is from genome assembly GCA_043755535.1 of Candidatus Peregrinibacteria bacterium. Taxonomy (GTDB): domain Bacteria; phylum Patescibacteriota; class Gracilibacteria; order Peribacterales; family Peribacteraceae; genus JAKQEM01. The sequence continues at coordinate 2,685 of JAYUSS010000119.1, forward strand.
ATGAAGGAATCATATTTCGGAAAATTCCGATACGATACGAGATCATAGACAATGATGAACAGGTTTTCCAAGTCGATAACAATGAACAATGGCAATTGTGGTATGAAAAATGTACCCCGCCGTTTAAGGGCAAGAAATTTAGACCTCGCATTATTGCGGTGGAGGCGCAAGATACGGAGATATCGACAAGAGGTAAGGTACTGTTTATGGAGCACACAACGGCAGTTCCGTACGAAATCATGCGCGAAACAGTTGCCAAGCTGATCAATAGATCAATTGTGCATGAAGATGCATCGCATAAAGACCGGCATGGCTCTTTTATAGCTGATGGCGGCGCTCGGGAGTTCTTTCATATTTACCACGGACCTGTCGGCAAAAATTGGCCTACAAATGCAGAAGAGCAAGTATCTGTACCCAAAAAACATGAAATGCCCACACCTGCTATCATCGAGCAAAGCTCTGATGAAATGCCCAGATGAAGAATATCCGTCGTGCTATGATCAACCGCGATGACGACTCCCCTGACCCTCGATGACGTGAAAGCGAAGCTCTTTACCTGGAAAGGTATCGACATCGCCAAAACCGCAAACCCCGTAATGGGACACGGGAATCCTAAAAGTAAGATCGTGTTTGTAGGCGAAGCACCCGGTCAGAAAGAGGATGAACAGGGCATCCCCTTTGTCGGACAAGCGGGGAAATTATTGGAGGAGCTGCTTGGAACGATCGGGTTTACACGTGAAGATGTGTACATCACCAACGTGGTGAAATTCCGTCCGCCGGAAAACCGCGACCCGACGCCAGAAGAAAAAGAAGCATGTCTGCCGTTTTTGCAGATGGAGCTTTCCATTATTAAGCCGGTCGTCATTGTTCCGCTGGGGCGCCATGCACTCACTCAATTTTTTACGAAGATGAGTATTACCGATGCACATGGTAAATCGCATAAAATCGGGGAGCAGTGGGTATTCCCGATTTATCACCCTGCGGCAGCGCTGCATAACCCCGGGCTGCGGCAGGCGTTGTTTGATGATTTTACGAATCTGGGGGAATTTCTGAAATCCCAGCAATAATATCATCATGAAAGGGCGCCCTCTCAGGGCGCCCCTACGCCCTTGTATGTATATCCTTCATTACCGAACATGACATCCTTATTATATTCCATCATCGTCGCCGCACTCCTTTCTGTAACATCCCTGATCGCCGTGCTTTTGCGTGTGAGCCCGTTACTTTCCCCTGCCCCCGCACTCAGCGCATTTTTTGCGTCGCTGTTTTTATCTGTGACATCGATAGCAACGCTTCTTTTATATGCACTCTGGAAATGGTTCCCGCTGCACGCATGGGATGATGGAAAAACGCTGGGTATCTCGCTTCGTCAGGGTGTATTTTTCGGCATCGCCGTCACGGTGATCGTCCTCTTCCACCTGCTTGGAATTTTGACATGGTGGATAGGCGCACTCGTCTTCCTCGTCTTTATCCTCGTAGAAGCGGCGTTGCAGAGTTGATTATTATTCCAAGGATGTAGGTGTCCCCAATGTGGCTTCCGGTTCACCCAACCGGGCTTCGGGCAATTCGTCAGGAGTCTCTGTTTGAGCAGTAGTACGATTATCTACCTTAGAACCGTTACGCTTTGCACGTTCTGCTGCCGTAGAGACAGGCGCGCCTTCGATCCAGAAGCTCGACCCTGGAGCACTTCCTTTTCGTCCTTCGGGACGTGCATGGGAATCCAGAATCCAATCGATGAATTCGACTGAAAGACCATCTGGTAGGTATGTTTCAATAGAAGCTCCTGTGCGATCGACGACGTCTTTCAGTGCGCGTTGGCTTACGGCTTTTAGAACTCCGACATGATATTCAAATTCCTTCATGCTCGCCTGAGAGATAGATGCGTGACCTGTGTCACCCTTGGGGCTATACGCAGGAATATGCGCGCGGTTCATGAAACCGGTCAGTTCTGTTGTTACACGCTGATGTACTTGAGCGGGAATTTCTGAGCGCAGTGATTGCACTCTCATTAAGCCCTGTTCAGCAGCGGCCAGTTGCCCTTTTTGAGCACTGCTCATAAAGAGACGCATAAGAGGACTCCGTATTGCCCTTCTTCCACGGTTTAACTGGGAGATTTCACTCTCGCTCAATCCTTCCAAATTCAGTGCCATACGAAGCCCTTTGGCATCTTGGCTATTGGGATTGATACCGCGCTCTTTCAAAATCGTGTTATAGAGCCCGACCGGATCACTCATAATGTTTTGTTCAATACTACCCGCAATGGCATCCATATCACCCGCATTTAGTTTCCCATCCTTCCCCGCAAACTCGCGGAGGTGCGCCTTCATCCACAAAAGTGATTTAACTTCTTGATCGTCGAGTTTAGGTGAAGGCATGAGGGTGGATCCGTAGATAAGATTCTTGCGCATCTCGAATCGAGGCTGTCCTGGCTGGAACATTCCATCCCGCATTTTTTTCTGAACTTCGAGATTATCCGATCCCTGTTGCACCACTTTCTGTAGGCTGCCAAGTAGTCCTTGGACACTTAAACTGGCTGGTTGTACCGCAGGTTCCGAGGCAGCCTTTGTAAGTTCCAGTCCATAGTAATGAATGAGACGCTCCATCTGCGATACGTTTGCAGCTACTGCCTGCTCGTCCCAACGTTGACCGGGCTCTGTTTGCGCGTAGTACACACTCGAATACTGTGTCATGGTTTTACTGAATTTTTCCATAAGTTCTTTGACCGGTTCGGCGTCGAGGGGGCCGTACTCCTCTTTCATCTTCCGATACGTTTTGGTTGCATTCTCGACGCGGCTGCGCCATGGAAGTTTTGCGGCCTCTGTATTGTTCCATACGGGCAGTTCTTCCGGCGGAGGATTCTCTTTCCACTGAGCGCTTTCCGACACATAATCTTGCAATACCTGTTCGAATTCCGCCGTCGCAGAGAGAAGTTCGATTTGATTATTTTGATCAGTTGGCCATCCGCCACTGGGCAATGCCAAACGGTAGCGAACATAGAGCTGACGAGCTTCTTGCATATATGTTTGCCATTCCAGACGTCCTCCAAAGCGCTCCTGATCTTTCTTCACCACCTCGTAGATCTTCATTGCTTTCGATAATTTTTCTTCCAAGCGATTGAGTCCCCCGGGCTGCTGAAAATACTGCGAGAGTGCACCGCCGAATTTTTCATATTGCACTTTCTGCTCCGGGGTCATGACGGGTGCTGCAATTGCACCGCGTACTTCGCGAACGTTGGGGGGCTTCGGCATCGTCCATTCGTTCGTGGAATTGTTGAAGGTTGCGATGCCGTACTGATGGAGCGTCAGTTGGTTATAGCCACGCGCAATATTTAGTGTGTAAAGATCAGAAACATTCCCACCAGCATCAACAAATTGAACCGTTCCGCCGTTCGGAACACGGATTTTCCCAGGCGTTACCACCTCGACTTGCGTCTTGGGTTGCCCGACAGGTGTGACCGGGGTAGTAACCACTGGAGGTTGCACATCTGGAACAGCTCCCATAGTCGTTTTTATTCCCGCCACTTCCTTCGCAGGAGTAGGCGTAAGTTTCTGCGGCTCTGTTTCTTCCATTAAGCCGTTGACGATACCATCCAAAGTAGCTTGAGGGCGTTTTGCTACCGGCTCATCGGTAGAAGTAATTTCATCTGTAGCAGCCGGCTTTTTCTGCGATTCGCTCCATGCAGTTTCAAATGAAAGCAACGCTTTATCAAACTGCATAAGAACATCTTCTATCTTTTGAAGGTCTTCTACATTCGCCTTCTTTCTGATTTCATTTGGAATGGATGTCTCCAGCTGGGCATATTGCTTTATAAGCGGGAGCATGGCTGCATGAGATGAAACAACCAAAGAATTTTCCTTATTGGATTTACGAATTTCACGAAAGGCTTTGTGTCGAACTTGCAAGCGGGCAAATACCGAATCGGTTCCTGCATCTATCCACGCTCCTTCCCATTTTTGGAATTCGACCTCCCCTGTGGGAATAGACTGTTCGGTCGTCTTCAGACGTTCGGGGTATGCATTGTCAGGAGCAGATACCGTTCGGATAGGTTCCTTTGCCTCCGTACTCTTCTTTTCTTCCACCTGCTTTGCAGGCTCTGGCGTTTCGGTGGAAACTGTTTCGGCTTCGGTCGGCTGTAGCGTACCTGCAAGGTAACTTGCAACTTGACTGTCATTGGATCCGATTGAACGCAACGCATCTGCCGCCAGCTCCATCCATGCAACTGAATCCTCTACCTCCATAAGAGTTTTAGGATCAGCGCCGATACTTAAACTTACCGATTCTTCAGGCTTAGTTTTATCGCGCGTCAGTGTAATAAAACGATCGAACTGCTGCATAAACAAACCCGTTGCCGCCATCGCGCGCTTGTTGGAACTGACATATCGCGGTGCATCTGCCATCTTCTGATAGACGCCGGGTTTGTCGGCCGTACCAAAGAGGGTGGAAACCCGCGCTGAAATTTCAGCCGCCTTTTTGTTGAATTGCTCCCCAGAACTTACAACTGTTTTTAGGGATTTTTCAGATGAACCAAGATATGTCACGCGCTGCACCTTCATCCACATACTGTCGTTCCCGGAATTGTTACCGGGGTTTGCAAGATACGCTTTTGCAACTTTCATCGTTTCACGCATGCCTATAATCGAAACAACCACAGCACGTCTTTTCGCCGGATCTTTCGGAGGCCACGGCTCTTTATCCGTCGCTTTATTGTACGACACACTTAAGCTGCTGTAGATATCCAGCAATTCTGCAGCAAACGGATCTGACAACGCTTTTTCTTTGAGGGGATCTACAAACACGTTAATCTCTTTCTCCATCATATTGCGAACAGTTTCTTTGCCTTCTGTATCACCCATCAGCAATCGCAGCTCTAACAAATCTGACTCTGTCATGTGCGTCGCTTTGTTGAACTCTGCATGCTTCGTTAGTTCTGCAGCAGATTCACGTTGTGCCTCCGTCAGTGCAGCTTCTTCGCGACGGTTTTCAGCCTGGCGTCGCTGCAACTGTCGATCTGCGCGTTGCAGTTGGAACAACTGCAGTTGAAGCTCAAAATCTGAACCTTCGGTTTGTCCATCCTGTGGCACAGTTTCTGAGTTTTCTCCCCCTGGTGTCTGGTTCAAAGGCATCAGATTATTATAGCAGAAAACGCCATACGAAGAAATACCCCGATCCGTTGCCGGATCGGGGTTAGAGTAGAGTGTCGTGGCATGCCTTCGACCCGCCTAAATTGGGTCGAAGATGTTTGCAATGGTACTGATGGGGAAGGGCAAGATAGCCCGACTCCTCATTTTATCGATCATTTGACTGGCCTGACCAAGGGCGCCTTGAGCGCCTTGGAGCTCTCCCTGGGTCGCCCCCAGGTGGTTCCGCGTCGTTTGGAGTTCCCCACGGGTCGAAGCCAGTTCTTTTTGGGTCTGAACGAGGTTTTCGGCCGTTTTGCGGCCATCCTCGTACATTTGCCCGGCCCAGGCATAGATCTGCTTCAGCTTTTCGTTGTCCAACTCGCGCTGGACGTTTGCGAGCTGAATTTCCTGGGTATTCGCCTCGACCTGCACCCGGGCCTGGACCACTTTGACCGTGGACCGGGCGACTTCGTCAGCAGCTGCCAACTTGATGGCAGTTTGCTGCTGCAGGTAGGCCACCATGACCGCCTTCGGCACCTGGATAGTGTCGTTGGGGCCAAGGCTGTAACTGAACGGAATCGGTTCCGTCGGCAGGGAACCGGGCGAAGCAGGCCCCCCCCCTGTCGGAACCGGGACCGAGCGATCACGCGCCCAGCCCACTTGGCAGACCAAGATCAGAATTACGGTTGCGATCCACCTCATGGCATCACTCCTTTCGTCGTTTCGGGAACAGGAACGAGGGGCGTATTCTTCCCCTCACAGTCTTTGCAGTTCTTTTTCACCTGCTCGATGCAGGCTGGACTGCCGTTGCACTTTTTTTCCTTCTCGATGCAAGGCTGGCACGCAACCACCGGCACGCATGCCGCACCAACACATCCGCTTTGATGCGTGCCAGCCATTGCGGCAAAGGGCATCGCAAACAGCGCTGCACTCGCCCAAGAGCTGCTTGCAGCCGAGGTGACCACTGTTTTGGTAAAGATGGCCCCCCCACCACCTCCTCCCCACGGGTTAAATGATGTTCCCCATGGATTGAAGGAGCCACCTTTAAGCGTGCTGGTAGTAGTGGTAGTGGTAGCAGCTGCACCGCCTGCGGCAAAACCGATACCGAACCAGACTGCGGCCGTCAGGGCCTTGCCGATCTCGATTGCGGTATTGAGTTGCCGCAACTGCCCCGGCAATGCCGCAGCGGCACAGTGCACCGCAGAAGCCTGCTGGAACACCTGGTAAGCCAGGCACGCCAGCTCTTTCGCTTCTGCATTCAACTGTTGGCTCTCCCCGAGAACCGCTTCGCTCGCTTCTACGAGCTTGCGGTACTCTTCGGCGAGTGCCGGCACCACTTCGTACACCTTGTCGAGCAATTGCGTATGCTCGACATTGATACGACGGAAATCCTCCATCGTACCGCGATTGGTCACCATGGCCGTTTCAAGTTGGTCAGTTTCCTGACGCAGCTCGATCAAGCCCCGACGAAGTTCGCGATAGGCTGTGAAGTCCTTTCGCAACGCTTCGTCGACCATGAAATCCTGTGCCGCTAATCGCGGCCCTGCTGCCAACAAGGCAAGCAGGAACATCATACACTTCATCGTTGCACGTCCTTTCGTTAAGACACGGGATTGAAGTTTTGCGTGAGAATGAGTATCCCCACGACGTTTTAACGGCTTTAAAGCAAAACCACCAAAACATCATGGGGAGGCCAGTGCTGTAAAAGGCCAAGTACACGAGATTATAATAATTTTGTAATTATGTCAAATTATTCATGCGCATCCTTATAAAAAACTATTAATATACCTTTAAATACCTTTTTAGAAGCTTATTGCCATTATAGTGAAGAAAACATTTGACAATATCTTAAAATATATTACTATTGATCCCTTTTGCGGTTTTACCGCGAACTCTCCCCCCTTCTCTATGGACCCGCGCAGTTTGATCCGACGTACATTCCTTCCCACTCTCTTGGCGATCAGCATCGTCTCCGGTGCAACTGCCGCAATCAGCGTTCATACTGATGCTGCTTTACCCGCTTCACCGTTTGGTGACAGGCCGGAAGAAGTGGATTTGAGCAATACCTATAGCCTGCCCCAGGTCTATATAGAGAGTGCCACGATGAAACAGACTGATGGAATGTCCGGGGGGACGTTCACCGTCTTCAATGAAGATAACGAGATCGTGGGTAACCTGAGCTACCGCATCGAAATCTATAGTGACATGCCGGGAGTAACGCCTACAGGAAACCCTGCAGTCCTTTACCGCGTGACGGATGCGGTTGAATTGCCATCACTCGCACCGGGCGAACAGATCGAGGCATCATACTCCGCATCTGTCGCGGGATTGCCTGACGGTGCCTACGAACTGCGCATCCAATTGGTACACGGCCGCGGTCGCTTACTTGGCTGGAACGATCAAGCTCTTAACATGAAGAATGGCGCTGCAGCATACGTCGGTCTGTATGGCGCTTCGATCACACTGCCGGAGTTTGACGGAAAGAGTGTTGAAGCATTGTCCGGTCCAAACATCGACCCCAACGGATCCTTCATCATTACCGGATTGACGGAAAACACATCGGAGAGTGCACGTACGGTAACCCCTCGTCTGCGTTTGTACCCGATGGACTTCTCGGAGAAATACACCGAAGACATTCGCTTCGCGGCAGTAAAAATTCCCGCAGGTGAATCGACCTTTGATTTGACTCTTACCGCACCTGAAAAGTCGGGTGTGTATGCAGGAACATTGGAACTGATGGAGGGTGAGACAGTGGTCTCCAGTATTGGTGAGTACCGCATCGTCGTTCGCGGTATGGATGCGGATATTCTTTCTTCCCGCCTTGCAAACGGTATTTCGAAAGAAGGTGACACAGCCTTCGTACGCGTGGAACACGTTGGACCATCCGACGCAGAGACCACAGGAGAAGGAGTACTGAACGTAGAAATCAGCGATGAACAGGGAGTTGCAGGAAGCATCTTCGTACCAGGCGTTTCGCTTAGCGACGGTGTCGGTATGGGGACAGCTGCAGTGACGCTCAACCGCGACCTTACGGGTGGCGCTAAACTGACAGTGCGTATGCTTTCGCCGAAAGACGGATCACTGCTTGCTGCGCAGGAAAGCGTTATTCGTATGGAGACGCTCACAAGCGTTGGATCGGCATCAACCGGCTTATGGCTGGAGTGGTACACGAAACCAGGCTACATGACCCTTATGGTAGGCATTCTCGCACTTATTGTTGCAGGTATTCTTTTGGTTCGCCAACTGCGACCATTCGCTTACTCCGGCATGAAGAGAACGGTCGCAGCTATGGCTGTCTTCTGTGTGCTCTTCGTACAGATCCAACCTGCTTTGGCACAATCGAATGAGCCGGAGAACGGAGAAGTGCTCTGGCAACCAAGCCAGTCTGCAGCCGCGCCTACAAATCGTTTTGGCGGTAGCAATGGTATTGAAGTATTCGCTCCTGTCACCATTGATGAAGACGCAAACACCTTCCCTCCCGCTCAACGAATCCAGTACTTGCAGTACTGGGGAAGCATCGCGAATAAACCGATCGTAGAACTCTTCGTTAACAAGCCAATTCACAACAGCACTGTGCAGTGCAATCAGAGCATCGACTTGGAAGTGCGCGTCAATTACGCATCCTGCAACAACGCTCTGTCTGCCGTGCGCATCATCGGACGACTTGATAAGAACGGTCATAAACAATCAACCCTCGAAGGGGTAAATGCAAACTGGCAGGAAGTGTTTGATGAGTCTTACATTCAACCTATCAACTGTGCTACTAAAGCATGTATCCATTCCAAGACATTCTCCGGCCAAGTGAGCCTAAGCAGCTTGGTAACTGGTGCAACCGAAACAACATTGCAGGTTATCGCAAAACATAACCCGTATTTTGATGGTTCACACACGATTCCAAATGACGCCATTGATCGGAACGACGAGTACTTCAGAAAAGGATACGCTCAGGCCTTCAACATCTGGCTGATGTGTGCCGCGCAAAACACCGATATCTCGGTGGAGAAATCTGCACCAACGCAGGTAAACCAGAGCAGCCAGATCCCCTACGATCTTGTCGTCCGCAACAATACATCTGTTGCCGCACAGAACGTGGTCGTAACAGACCCAATTCCTGCCGGACTGACCTACGTTGATAGCGCGAGCGATTCTCGCTGTAACCAGAGCGGCAACAACGTTGTGTGTCAGATCGGCGCATTACAGGGTAGTGCCACGACAAACGTCCGCATTGCGATGCAAACAAGTGCGCAGACAACCTGCGGCAACGTCCACAACGTCGCAAACGTTACTACGAGCACACCCGATACAAATCCTGGAAACAACCAAGATGATGCAGATACCAACGTGATCTGTCCTACACCTAAGGCGGATGTCCAGATCGTGAAGAGTGGACCTGCCCAGGTGAACCAGGGAGGAACGATCGGTTACTCCTTGATTGTAAAGAACAACGGTCCAGACAGTGCATTGAACGTGACGGTCACAGACGTGATTCCAGCGGGCGTGACGTATATCGATTCTCAGTCTGACTCACGTTGTAACCAGAGTGGAAACAATATTGTGTGCTCACTTGGTACGATGACGAACCAGCAGCAGACATCCCTTAGCATTGTGATGCAGACGTCTCTTCAGACGATCTGTGGACCGGTTACGAACGTGGCGTCTGTTGCAACGACGACGCAGGATGATAGCTCTTCCAACAACCAGAGTTCGTTTACAACGGCGGTGGTGTGTCCGGTCGTCACTGATATCCAGATCCAGAAGACCGGACCGGCCACCATCAATCGTGGCGGAGTTATCACCTACTCCCTCCTCGCAAAGAACAACGG
>JAYUSS010000120.1:0-3919 GCA_043755535.1 Candidatus Peregrinibacteria bacterium
AGACAGCATCAAAGGAAAGCAGCAAAGAGCTTCATGGAATCATCACTTCCTCGCTCAAGTACTGTGTTTTCATTGACCAAACTTCGCGCCCCCTCTGGCACAGTAGCCTTGCCGGTTGGGCTCTATTCCGCCTGAGACCTTTGAATCAATCGCCTGCTTCTGTGACTCTGGAAGAAGTTGGATATCGAATTGAATTAGAGTCCGAACTGTCGATCGATTTGCGATAGGATCGATGGTAATTCTTGAATATTGAGTTGCCCACGCAGTGAACGATCGATCAAACCGTGCACCACAACTGCATTTGCTTTGGCTCTTGGCTGCGTTAGGTCAAAATGCGATAGATCTGAAACGATGCTCTCTTCACTCAGCAAGTTCGGAGCCATCGCTCGCCACGTGGCGGCAATTTCGCTCGTAGGATTCTTGATCGCATAAACAGTCGCACTGGCAAATGCATCGGCAAGCTGTACACCCGGGGTCGTCGCTGAGTCCACAAGCTGAAGCGGCTGTGCAAGATTGAAGAGTGATGGACTTTGTCGCCCAAACATCTGGATCGTCGATTGGCTTTCACATCCTACCATTTTGTTACGGCCGCGATGCTTCACGCGCTTCGTGGCTACGTTGGGCTCGACCAAGCGCTCTCCCAGCTGGATGAAGCCCAGCAAATCGCCACACACGGACCGATGCCTTTGCATCTTGCCGACATACATCTTATGCGCGCCCGCCTTGTCGGAAGGTTGCACGATGCAGGCAGAAGCCTAGACATCGATCCCAAAGCCGAACTCGCTGAAGCCCGCCGCCTCGTCGAAAAACACAAATACGGAGGCCGCAAAGACGAACTCGAAGACGCGGAAATGGCGATCCTGCATCCGGATCAATTCCCAGCTTACCTCAAAAGCATTTATCGAGAGGAGGAAGAAAAACGAATCCAGAAGGAAAAGAAAACTGCGGAGGAGAAGGCCAAACGCGGGGCACTTGAGAAACAACGAATCCGGGTATCTAACCGACGTGAGAAGCAGTCCGAAAAGACCACAAAGCAAAAGAAAAAGGATGCCAACAGGAACAAGAAGCGAAAAAGATGACGATGAAACGCATCTTTCTATCGTTTGTGAATGATCAATTCAAAGCCTTTGCAGAACGATTACATCAATTGCTTCGTGAAGCCAGGTTCGATGTCAACAACCAGCCGCTGATAGGCAAGTGGCTGATGACTTCCTGAATCGAGAATACGGCTCACACTCGATGTGACTTTTGCAGAGGACTCGAGCCGAATACGCAGCGTAACAGCTCCTGAAAGCTCTGCCTCAATTCGTCGGATGACGCTCAACATTTTCCAGCGAGACAGGACCGTCAAAGACAACATTCGCGGCAAGCGCCTCCGCGCAGGATGGGATCAGACAGTGCTCGACAAGATTTGGGCCGCTTTTTCAACAACATAACGTGCGATTGCCCTGGCCAGGGGGGCACACCACGATATTCTTTAGGACCTGTCGAAGTGCCATCAAACGCAGATGCAGAACATTTCCCGCGAGCGACAACTCAGGCGGCCAGTCATCAGCAAAAGCACTACAAACAGCCTCAAAACTAACCCGCTCTCATAACCCGCTAACGCTTTCTACTTATTTCATAGTCAGCTTCAATGTACACCTTCTGTGGAGTAACCCTGTCAGCCGGCAGATCATCTGCCAATAGGAATAATTGCAAATGGAATTGCTTTGGAACGTTTGTTCGAGTAGACACACGGTCGAAACTAAAAAAGTTTCCCAACATGTCCCAGCCCTCTTTAGACTCAGCTTTGACATTTCGCCATACGTAGGTCACTTCATAACTATCAAGAGGCAAGTCGATGCTTACAGGAACCACCACATAGCCATGGCTTCGTTCTCCCGGGGGAGAAATAAGCACATTATACTCACCCTGTATTTTCCCCTTCACCGTCGCATACAAGGAATCAGCGGACGGCCAGTTTCCCAGACTATCAGGTTCCTGAACACTGAACGTTTCAGACTTCCACATTGAATAGACCTGCCTTTCCGGCAATTCCTGGAACACCGTCTGCAGATTCTTATTGAAGTCTTGTCTATTCAGTACCCGAACGTCAGCCTTTTTCGGGATAGTACCTTCATTTCCTTTCAGTCCACCGAAGTCAGTTGCAGCAGCGTTCTTTAAGTAGCTCTCAAAGCTTTTACGCGATGACATTTTGCTATGAATATCGACGGCATATTCCTGATAGTTTTTGCTTTGGCTCCCCCAATCCGTCTTGAAATTTGCTGAAGCACTGCCACTTCCGGAAAACGCGTTTACGAATGAAGCCTCCGCCGTCGTGGCTAGGGCGCCCTCGGTGAGCTTCCTAACCGCTTCGTATACCTCGCCGACGGTTTTCTTGTGAAACATTTGTTCCTCTGCATACTCCACGCATGTCTTGAGGAGTTGCTCTGTGCTCGTGTTTGATGCGAGCCGCTCAGTCCAATTCTTATAAACCTCTGGCTGCAGCTCGATGCGAGCCTCTCCTGCAGTATAGATTACAGACATATCCCTTTATTGTTCATTTGGCTTAGGCAAGGATTCGAATACTCTAGTAGCCAAGTCGATCATCTGATCGATATTTTCACCGAATTTCGCCTCAATCAGCCTCCGGTGGTTTATTTCACTTTCTATGTTTTGAAAGACATCGCGGCTTACAAGGGATTTGTCCGACTCTTCTCCGAGTATTCGCTCCAACGCCTCATTACTTATGAACTCCGACTCCGAAACTCTTAGCCTCAACCCGCTTACATCCCGCGCATATTCGTGTTGTACTGTAACAACTAAGGTGACCGGCGCCGCATCTGATGACGTCTGAGATAGAGCAGCTGCGTATGCGGCGTCTTTGACTCTTGGATTAGCGATAAGTGAGTTGCCGGCAGGATCAATGCCTCCCAAGTCCAATTCGTACGGAGGTAAGTCTGGGCACATCAAAGTTGCTCTCAGGGCATTGCGGGGCTGAGGGACAACTTGGATGTCAGACGACTTTCCTTCTTCGACTTCATAGATCCTCCCAAGCTGCTTCCTAATAAGCGACAGTTGGAGCTCATCGAGCGACTGAAAGGTAATCAGAAGAGGCAGCAATTTAGTTTCTGGGTCGAACTGAAGTCTTCGCGCGGGCGTGCTGATTGATATTGGCGACGGATAAACGAACGGGGAAGAATCCTGCAAACCTGTTCCCATGCGCCTCGGGTAGACAGGTATATCGTCGCCATTTGCCTTGACGTAAGCGATAGGTACTCCAACAGCTGTTGACTCGGAAACAATTGTTGGCAACGAACCGTCACCGTCCGATGACTGCCCTAAACCGTCAACACCTGTGGTTAAGAGAAACGCTGAGGCTGCTATAACGACGAAAAATACCTTCACAATTCTACTCCGAAAGAGGCGCTACCAATACTACTAAATCTGAAGTCGATATATACAAATACACCGTCCGAGACAGTTATTTAGAGTTTTTGACTGATATGAAAGATGTTTAAGGCCTACCAATTGAAGAAGTGTCGTGCCAAAGTGCCATGAAAGTTTATTGGGGCAATTCAGAAAACAATTGGAGCATCGGAATTCTGGAGATTCCACACCCAGAAACCCAAGCTCTACTCCGTGATTTGCACCTCATCAGTGCATGACCAAAGAGGAACTGTTCCGCTATTAGTGACTACGGCTGGATGAAGCGTGACTTTGAAAACAACTGTCTTGCCGGCCGGAAGCTGAATCTTGGTGCCCTCCTTAGCAACCAGCAATATGCTGGTGCCGGTGCCAATGACGTCAAACCATGGCTTTTGGAACTCGACTTTTGCGAAGGTAGCTGCCCATTTTCGATTGGGGTTTCGGAGAATGGATAGATTTGTTACCCGTTCGTCATGTCTGACGCCACAGCAACTGAAACGGATCCACG
>JAYUSS010000121.1:0-36628 GCA_043755535.1 Candidatus Peregrinibacteria bacterium
CTTCTACAAAGGAATCATGCATCCGTTTCCCTCCTTGATTGTCAGGACATACACGCAGTCATGCACTACCCTGTTGGCAGAGAGATGAACATGGCCTTGGTTTCAAAAAAGCTCTTTCAGGCAAACGCAACGCCCTAGGCAAGCCAATGGCCTCTTTTTGGCATTGCAAAAGCTGTCAAGTCGTTTTGAGAAAAAGTCGGGGGGAATCGACGACGACTACTTTAATGGAAATTTTCGCCAATCAGCTGGGTATGAAAGTGAAGTACGATCCTCTACCACCTGGGAATGAGGAGGCATTTGAATTGTCCGGTCCTATAGGCATTTTAATTGGAATGGTGTTTCACGATGTCCACGGCGTACTAAATCGATCGTCGTCTAGCCCAGAAAAGTCTCCTCTTGTGGCTACTGGTGAGTAACAACTTTTGCCGTATAAAACAAAACCGCCTTGCGGCGGTTCGTTTTACAGGAATCCTCTAACCCCCCTTTTGGAATCCAAGAAAAGCGGACCGATGTGGCATCTTTTCGTATAGCAATCTTCTCGCGCAAATGGGTATTTCGCTATCGGTATACATTCTTCCGGTGCCCGACTTTTACGACGGTGACGGTGATGATCCGGTGATCAACAGCATAGATAATGCGGTACGGCCATACCCGTAGTGCGCGAAACCCTTTGTGTTTTCCTTCTAACTGTTTCCCCGCCAAGGGGTTTTCTTTGAGAACCTCCATCGAGGCAAATATTTTCTGCTTATCTTTCATTGGAAGAGATTCAATCTGCTTCAATGCCTTCGTTTTTATATCAAGCGTATACATATCACAACTTTAGCCTCTTCCTCGCCTCATCGAGGCTGACTGTATCTTTATGGAGGTTCCCCGCCTTCATCTCCTTCATTGCCTCCCTTAGTTCTTTGTCCAGCTCAGGGTCAGCCATAATATCCATCGTCTCCATCCATCCTTCGTATTCCTCAAACGACATCACAACAACTTTGGGGATGCCTTCGTGTGTAATGATAACCGCCGCCCCGGGATGCTTGGCTTCCTCGATGATGGCATACCACTTTTTCCGTGCCTCTGTTGCAGTCATAAATTTGTTCATATGCGTACAGTATAGCGTACGCTCATGCTGACGCAATGCGATGTTGCCTTTTGGCAGAAGGGAAAATCGCACCGAAGCCATATCTCTCCGCGCGGAGATCTTTGTATGTAAACCCGTAAAATCTCTGCCGGAAGCAATGATAGTGTCATCCTGCACCGCCACCCATTTACCGGCGTATTTTCGATCATATTTCATAGATACGAATCGTATCTTTAGTGTCCAAAACCGCAAGCTTTAGCGCGCTAGTTCGCTAAAGCACTCATTCTTTAAATACCTGAGAACGCATGCTCCAGCCTTGTTTTTAGGATTTCTCCCTATAAAACAAAACCGCCTTGCGAACATGTATGAGAATAGAAACGCGCCTCGCGATATTTGACAAAATTATAATATAAATTATAATTCATATTACGATTTACCGGCACCACCCGTTCCTTTACAGGAGAATCTGTCGATGTTCGATCTCGTTAGTATGGACAGGCGTGACTCACGCAGTAAGCAAAAAGTGACAATGCTGCAAAGATCACAAGGATGGTCGGACAAGGTTCTGGGGCAAATCGTGAATAGCCTCAAGATCGAAACGAGCTCGCTCCCTAAGGCGCCTGATAAGCTCCTCATTTACGGAGAATTCAGCAAAGAGAGGCTGTTTGGGATTATCGGTACCGATGACTTCACACTCGAAGTCATTGAAGGGCTCGATAACGAGAGACTTCCTTGGAAGGGCTGGTGAAACTGGTTTCTATCGCGGGAACCCCCGAATGTACCGGCGGCCACTTTGGTCCGTCGGTATTTTTTTACTATATAAAACAAAACCGTCCCGCTTTCGCGGCACGGTTCGTTTTAAAAGAAGAGAAAGATCAGGTTCGCTTGCACTTGCGTGAAACGAAGCCGGGAATTTATACAGAAGCAAAAACCTGAATGCAAGAGATTTTTGACATAAAAATCCTTCGACCCTTCGGCAGGCTCAGGGCAGGCTGAGCTCAGGATGCCCTTCTCGATACCCTCGAAGGGCAAAAAACCCGAGATTTTCCTGGATGTCTCGTATAACGGAGTATACTGGAGGCGTGCTCAAACAATCCTTCAAAAGTGGCTTCTCTCTAAAAGAATCCCACCTTCTATACGAACGGGAAAGCAGTTTTAGCGATCATATGGGTGCCTATGTAGAGGATGTAAAAGGGACATACTTCAGAGGTAAAAAAGGCGTGGTCGATCGAACACTCGGCGCTATCGGCGGTTTGGCCAATGTGGGACTGAAAGGACCGGATCAAGTATTTAAAGGAATTGTCGGCCAATCCTACAACTCACCGCATGGCATTGCAGGCCACACTAGGGCCGATACCTTATCCCTTATAAAGAATGTCTTCACCGGGCACCCCATCCGCGCACTTGGTGATGCATCCAGCTTGATATTTTCAGATGTACCAATGGACGCCATTAATCTGGTAACAGGAAATGGTCTTAACCACAGCACCCACAGCACTCGCGCAGCTGTCGGTAAAACCCTCGCAGCCTGATGACTACACTCGGGTCCCCTCTTGCTGCCGCTAGTGATGTTCTTGCAACCGAGGTTTTTGGCTATTCCATTCTCCAGCTGGCAATTGGAGGGTTAGCCGTTGCCGGTGTCATTGGTGGGGTGCGATGGGCGTTTGGGAAGGCACTGGGGAAGGCATAAATACTGTCACCCACCAGTAGGTCTAGGAAAGAGGCTAATCTTCGCGCGTATAAAAGGACTTAGAAGACAATGAGGCTTAAGAGGACTTAGAGGAGAACAATCGTTCCTCTAAGTCCTCTTTGTCTTCTAAAGCATCTAAGTCCTCCTATCGTCGTGGACCGCCTCTGTTGAACCCACCACCGCTCGGTCGTCCACCAAACCCACCCGGTCGTGGTGCCGGGGCAACGTAGCCTTCAGGTGGAGGCAGCATCTGCTTGAGTGACAGGCGTGTCTTCCCTTCCTGCGCATCAAACTCGATGCACTTCACTTTCACGTTGTCGCCGACCTTCACGACGTCTTCGACGTTCTCGGTGCGGCCCCATGCAAGTTCGGAAATGTGAATCATGCCGTCTTTACCCTTCAGGAACTGCGCAATGGCACCGACACCGTCGATGATGCGGACGATCTCTGCGTCGTAGACTGCGCCGACTTCGGGCTTCGAGACGATACCGAGAATCCATTCCTTAGCCTTGGCCATCATCTCGCCGTTCGCGGAAGTGACAAACACGAGTCCGGAGTCGTCGATGTCGATTTCGACGCCGAGTTCACCTGTAATCTTCTGGATGGTCTCGCCACCCTTACCGATCACCAAGCGGATATCGTCCGGGTTGATGGTGATAGTCTCAATGCGAGGAGCATAGGGGGACATCTCTTTGCGTGGCTCTGGGATGGCTTTGAGCATCGCAGCAAGAATGAATGCACGACCGGTTTTACTGCGCTCCAAGGCCTCCTTAAACACGCTGTCTGGGAGTCCTTTGATCTTGATATCCATCTGGATAGCTGTGACACCTTTGGCCGTACCCGTGAGCTTGAAGTCCATATCACCACCGAAGTCCTCTTCGTCTTGGAGGTCGCTCAAAATGATGTACTGGCCTTTCTCTTCATCCGATACCAAGCCGAGCGCAATGCCGGAGACTGGAGCGGAGAGTGGCACACCTGCGGCCATCAGCGCGAGCGTCGAGCCGCATGTTGCAGCCATAGAGGATGATCCATTACTTTCAAGAATTTCTGTGACAGTACGGATGGTGTACGGGAAGTCCTCTTCCTTTGGCAGCACCGGCATGAGCCCCCGCTGTGCGAGGTTACCGTGTCCGATTTCGCGGTTACCAGTCATCAGCCTATTGGATGTTTCACCAACGGAGAATGGCGGGAAGTTGTAGTGGTGCATGTACCGAAGCTCCTTCTCCCCTTCCATACCTTCTACCATCTGCTTGTCACCGGGCGCACCAAGTGTGCAGGTCGTGAGACCCTGTGTCTCTCCGCGCTGGAACAATGCTGAGCCATGAACGCGGCTTGGGAGGATATCAACTATGGCAGTGAGCTCCCGGATCTCGTCGACCTTGCGGCTGCTCATGCGGATACCTTCTTCCAAGATGAGACGGCGCACTTCGCCCTTGATCACCTTGTCCATCAGGTCGGATGCATGGGAGTACATGTCCAAGAGATCCTGATTCTCAGCTGCAGGTCCGAACTTGGTTTCCAAGTAAGCAGACGCACCGCTGATGTATTCATTGAAGATCACGCGGCGCTGCTTCTTACCGAGGTCATCCTTGATCGCTTTGTTGACTGTAGGCAAAGCCCATTCCTTAAGAGCCTTGTAGCCCTCTTCGTTAAAATACGCAGGAGCGACTTCCAGCTTGGTCTTGCCGATCTCCTTTTGGATATCTGCAAAGAACTTGGCGATCTTCTGTGCCCACTTCTTCCCGAATTCAATCGCGCGGAGGATATCTTCTTCGGATACCTGGTTGGCACCGGCTTCGATCATCACGATGCGCTCAAGGCTAGCTGTAAGGAACAAATCAAGATCGCTCTTTTTTGTTGCCTCAACAGAGGGGTTCAAAATCAATTCCCCACCAATGAGTCCCACACGAACAGAACCGAGAGTTCCTTCGAATGGACAATCAGAGATAGCGACTGCGAGGTTGGCTGCGTTTGCAGATGCGACATCGTGCTCATGCTCGAAGTCGTAGCTAAGCACGGTGCAGAACACCTGAATGTCGTTACGCAGGTGCTTGGGGAACATGGGGCGAAGGCCACGGTCGATCACGCGTGCAAGCAGCACGTAATCATCACCGGGGCGTCCTTCGCGCTTCCTAAAACGGCCTCCGGAGATTTTACCTCCGGCGTAATACTTCTCCTGATACACCATCTGGAGCGGCAGGAAATCGACACCGTCACGTGGCTTATCGGACATCGTGACGTTACCCATACAGACGGTATCACCCATCTGGCATAGGACGGTGGCATTCGCTTGCCTCGCGATCATGCCGGTTTTGACAATGAGTTTTTCGTCACCCAGCTCAAGGGTGTACTCCTTTTGAGTTTGCATAAAAATAGGAAGGAAAGAATGCGGCTATGCCTTCGTTTCCCCCTCAATCTTGGACGCACATGTCACGGTCGCTATAGCGGCAGTAGCACGTACATCCAGAACGAATGAAGAAGGAAGGTTGGCCGAAAGAACTGCACCGAGTGTACCAAACACGGTGATGAAAGGAAATAGGCAAAAGACAGCACCTTGTGCAGAGAAGCACTAATTTTGACAAATTTTGACAAAATATCATATTTTACTATAATAACACTAATCGACACGGACCAGATTAGAACCGTGTTGGTTCTATCGGTCATTTACACCACTCAACTGCGAGGAGTAACGATTATGTCCGCCTACGACCCCACAACTCAAAATGGACGAAGACAGATTGCAAACGACCACTCTGCGCTGATGACCGACAGCTTTCTGTGGACCTTACTGCAGGGCGTTCCCATTCAGTACAGCAAAACGCCCGAAGTAGAGTTCCTTAAGGCAGTCGAACTCTACCAACAGCACCACGCCCCGGTAAAACGATGGGATCTCGCCCTTTTCGCATTCGAGGCACTTCCCGTTGAACCTGCCACACTGCTCGGATTCTACGTCCTCAACTACCGTGCGTTGGCCCTCAGAAACCATGCACCGTCTGATGGGGCAAAGCTTGACCAATACTTTGGGAAAGCCATTGATGCAGCAAGCGAATTACCACACCCATATTCGCACCTGGGACTGGGTTTTGTGTGGTTCAATCAGGCTGTATGGTTACAGGAATGGCGCTCTACGAAGGACGCTCTGCTTGCAACCTGCGGGGCCATGCAGCAACGCATTGCATGGTTTGAGTATGTACGGCGACATAACGATCGCTTCGACCCAATGGTACTGGCCGCGGCAGCGGAGCAAGTACGCAAAGTGTACGAGGTGTCTGGAAAATGGTTTCCACACTTGGACAGGATTGCAATGTTCTGCATAACGTCGAAGCTGATCGAAGAAGCAACGGAACTTGCCCCCGGCGATCGCAGTCGGAAGTGAATGACCACCCGTCCCAAACCTTTTCGGTTTGCGACAAAAAGAGCCCCGACACTTGTCGGGGCTCTTTCCTTATATATACGGTTAGTACACCTCCCCATGCGTCCCGACCGCGAGCATCAAAACAAAGGCCATAGTTGCAATTATAGAAAATAGTTCATAATATACTATTATGAAGGAAAATCTACTTATGCATGGTGTCTACGCACACAATGGAGAAGTATCGGCATATCTAAATAGCATCGAAAATGCAAAATCAAGGGGTGAAATACTCTATGGAACCAGATTAGAAGACCCGTTTTGTCATGTAGACAATGTGCGATTCACCCCAATGGATTCAAATACCCGAAAACTCGGATATGTCGGAAAAATGGTACTTCATTATATGCAGCAATCTAGAAATCCAATTCGAATGCTTTTTCTTGGGCCGGGAGCTGGAAGAGAATGTTTTGATGCACATAATACTGTTACACAAAGTGGAGGTACTGCGCATATAAGTATTGCCGCCCTGACACCTGTAGCTCCTGATATAACACCACTACTCGATGTAGGAGTGTTACTGGAAACAGATCAATATATTCATCGACAGTACATCGGAGATTTTGCTGATGCCCAGTTGGTAACTGAATCCCCCTTCGATTTTGTCTACGATCAATGTGGGCCGATGTATCATTCAAATAGAGGGACAACTGGCGGAGATATAAAACAAGAAAAATATGCAACGATGTTTCAAAATGCTTATCGCCTGACATCATCCGGGGGATGCTTGATACAAGAATGCCTGCCATTCCCGCAAAAATTGATCGTATGGAAAGAAAACATGAACAATAATGATGCTCTGATTACAAATGGATACGTCGCAATTCTTATTCGAGATATACGGGAATTATTCCCTCATTTGGAACAATGTACGCATGTTAACATCTATGAATGGAATGCAGGCAACTTTAAAACGAAATTAACACACCTCCTTTCTTCGCTCACACAAAAGATGCAATAGATCGAGCAAAGTCACATGAAACTCCGCGAAGCTTATTTTGAATGCGAGTGAAAAAACAGCCTCGGTTCCCCGAGGCTCTTCCATATTTCCTAAAAGCTAGAAGCTAGCAGCTGAAAGCTGAATTATCTCTTAAGCCCATGCACCTCCAGCACCTTCTGGTACTCCTGAGGCTTATTCATGCGCAAATACGTGAGGAGTTTGCGGCGCTGCGCAACCATACCAAGCAGTCCCTTGCGGGCTGAATGGTCCTTCTTGTGCTCTTGCAGGTGACCCGTGAGTTCACCGATTGTCTTTGTGAGAATAGCGATCTGCACCTGTGGTGAGCCGGTGTCCTCTTTGTGAAGCTGGGTGTCGGTA
The DNA here is from genome assembly GCA_043755535.1 of Candidatus Peregrinibacteria bacterium. Lineage (GTDB taxonomy): Bacteria > Patescibacteriota > Gracilibacteria > Peribacterales > Peribacteraceae > JAKQEM01. Next base: position 7,493 of record JAYUSS010000121.1, read on the forward strand.
ATCAACTTCTTTTTAATCTTCTTCTTGAGTGCCATGGTTCTATTGGGGAAAGTGTACGCGGCGATGGGTAGCCGCAATAAAGAACCGCGCCGGGCCGTTTGAGCACACTGTGCGTCAAATAGCTCGGACACGCGACAATTGTACGTATGCGCACCAAAAAAGCAAGTGGAAGTACGTGGACAATCGTCCACCCTGCGCGTAGCGTTATTTTCCCCATGCAGCCAGGAACCCTTCGATACGCTCAGGACAAGTGGCTGCTCCTGATATACTTCTATCCCCTATGGAAATCACTATCGGACTCATCATCGGACTCCTAGCCGGAGCAGGTATTACCTACTTCATCGTCAGCAAATCAAAAACTGACGCCAAGGCAATGGCGGAGTCTATTTCCGCAAGCGTGATGGCCAAGCAGACAGAACAAATCCTGCAACTGGCCGAAAGTAAGCTGAGTGGGAAGAAAGAAGTGATCGACGGGACGCTGAGGAGCATGAAGGAGAGCATGAAGCACGATATGGATCGTGTAGAGGTTCTGATGAAGAGTATCGGTGATAAGAACGTGACAATCGATTCAAGGTTGGAGACCGCCGCCAAGGTGATCAAAGAACTCGGTGATACGACCGGCAGCCTCAAGAACGCCCTTGCCAGCAACAGCAGCCGTGGCCAGTGGGGTGAGCGTATGGCCGAAGATGTTCTTCGTCTGTCTGGGATGGTCGAAGGTATCAACTACATCAAGCAGGCCAAGCTGGAAGCGGGTTCTAAGCCCGACTTTACGTTCCTGCTGCCGCAAAATCTTAAGCTGAACATGGACGTAAAGTTCCCGTTCAATAACTATCAGCAGTTTGTGTCTGCGGGTTCCGATGTCGAGCGTGAAGACTTCAAGAAAAAATTCCTGAAGGACGTCCGCATGCGTGTAAAGGAAATCCAGACGCGCGATTACATCAACCCCGAAGATCAGACGGTGGACTATGTGCTGCTCTTTGTCCCCAATGAACAGATCTTCACCTTTATCAACGAGATCGACCGCGACCTGATTGATGAAGCGATGAAGGCCAAGACCATCCTCTGTTCCCCGCTCAGTCTGTATGCGATTTTGGCTGTGATCCGTCAGTCGATTGATAACTTCCGCATGGAGAGCAAGTCACGCGAAATGCTTTCGCACTTTGGCACGTTCAAAGACCAGTGGAACAAATTCAAGGAACAGATGGATAAGGTGGAACGGCAGCTGGGGACCGTGAGCGAGAGCTACCGAGAACTCACCGGTGCACGCGAAAAGCAGCTGGAGCGACCACTCCAAAAGATCGACGATATCCGTGTCGAGCGCGGTATACAGTCGTCTGCCATCGAGCAGGCGTTCGAGAAAGCAACCGAAAAGCTGATGCCCGGAGAGGTGTATGAGGTAGCATCTGCGCAATGACGAGTACGACGCACGACCCCATCCTCGGCTCCCTCAATGACCAGCAGCGCGAGGCAGTGCTCCATACCGATGGACCTGTGCTTATTTTGGCAGGTGCAGGTTCGGGCAAAACCAAGGCACTCACACACCGCATTGCACGGCTGATTGGGATGGGCGTACCTCCATGGCAAATCTTGTCGGTCACCTTCACCAATAAGGCTGCTTCCGAAATGAAAGAGCGCATCAAAGCGATGCTCCACATTACCGACCCCGATACACCGCTCCCCTACGAAGGAAACAGCAATACGCCCCATGCAAAATTGCCGGTGATGGGAACGTTTCACTCTGTTTGCGTACGCATCCTTCGCCGAGATATCGAACGACTCGGTCGCGATCGCGGGTTTGTAATCTACGATGGCGACGACCAGGAGAGGCTGATGAAATCGATTCTAAAAGAAATGCGTATTGAGGAGTCGACCCTCAAGCCACGGGCGGCACTCAGTGCAGTGAGTAAGTTTAAATCCGAAGCAGTGACCCCTGCAGCAGCGAGGCTCCAGACAAACGGCCAGGCAAGTGACCGGGTACAGCAGATTGTCCAGGTATATGAGCGCTACCAGAAACAGTTACATGCGAATAACGCGGTGGACTTTGATGACCTGATTTTGGAGACAGTGAGGCTATTTCATGAATGTCCCGATGTGCTGGAACGCTACCAAGAGACATGGCGATACATCCATGTCGATGAGTACCAGGACACCAACCACGCGCAGTACTTGCTGATTACGCAGCTAGCCAAGAAGTATAAAAATATCTGCGTGATCGGCGACCCGGATCAATCCATCTACGGGTTTCGCGGTGCGGATATTAGAAACATCTTAGAGTTCGAAAAAGATTACCCCCATGCGATACGTATCAAGCTTGAACGGAACTACCGTTCCACCCAACCGATTCTGGATGCAGCTGATGGCGTGATTGCCGTGAACCCCAACCGCCCCGAAAAGAAGATGTGGACCGAAACGACCGAAGGGGCGAAGGTAATTCTGAACGAAGTGCGCGATGAACGGCGCGAAGCCGAAGAAGCAATCAAAGCCGTACGACAAATGCAGAACGATGGCATCCCGCTTCGGGAGCAGGTGATCTTGTATCGCACCCATGCACAGTCGCGTCTCTTTGAAGAATCCTGCATGCGTAGCGGCGTCCCCTACCGCATTCTTGGTGGTATCAAATTCTACGGCCGTAAAGAAGTGAAGGACGTTCTCGCATACCTGTACACAATCCTCAACCCGTACGACACAGTATCGATGCTTCGTATTATCAATATTCCCAGTCGGAAGATCGGTGAAACAAGCATGGCCAAGCTGCAGGTACATGCATCGCAGCGTGGGATGACGCTCTACGATGCGTTGCAAGACGCCCACAACGTCGATGACTTAGATAACGGCGCCAAAGCGCGCATGGAGTCCTTTGCGACTCTCATTCGCCTGTATCAGGAAAAAGCGAAATATACCGTTGCGAGTGAACTTGCGTTGCAGTTACTGGAAGAAATTAAAATGGAAGCCTGGCTGAAGGAAGGCAGCGACGAGGAAGGCGAAGACCGCTGGCATAACGTCCAAGAACTCCTCACCGTCATGCATAAGTACGACGGACTCGACCCGCGTGAATCACTCACTGCATTCTTGGAAGAAGTCGCACTCGTCTCCGAAGTCGATAAGTTAAACGACGCCGGCGGCAGTGACGCACTAACGCTGATGACGCTCCACCTCTGCAAAGGCTTGGAGTTTGAACATGTGATCATCGTCGGATGCGAAGAAGGTCTCTTCCCGCATAGCAACAGCTTGTTCGATAAGGCCCAACTGGAAGAAGAACGTCGCATTATGTATGTCGGCATGACCCGCGCCCGGCATCACCTGCGACTCATGTTTGCTCAAAGCAGATTCCTGTGGGGCGAGAACAAAAGCGGCAGCCCCAGCAGATTCCTGCAAGACCTGCCCGAAAATGTCTTAGAGCGCAGAAGCGACAACATGCTCAGTGCGTTTGCCTGGGCGGGTTCATCAGGCAGTGAGCGTTCCCAGATGCCGGAGCAACGTATGCGTGGTGGAAAACTGGAACCCTTCAGACAAGCGGAGACACCACGAAAACAGGACGTGTCGATTGAGTTCAATCAGGACATATCGTTTGATGAAGCAAACCAGGATGGCGAGATCGACACCGGAACGCGCGTGCAGCACCCAGTATTTGGAAAGGGTACCGTGACCGCCAAACGCGGGGATATTGTGGATGTGGTATTTGAGGGAGGACCCAAAAAGACGTTTGCCCTGAGCATTGCACCGTTGAAAGTTATTTGAGAGGACTTAGAAGCTTGGACGAGGAAGAGGACTTAGAGGCTTTAGAAGACTAAGAAGACTTAGAGGAACGACTATTCTCCTCTAAGTCCTCTAAAGCCTCATGGTCTTCTAAGTCCTGGCCTAAGTCCTCTAAAGCCTCATAGTCTTCTAAGTCCTTTTATTCCCAGTTCGTCCCATTCGCAACAGGCTGGTTAAGATCAACCCATGTGAAGGTGGTCGAGCCATCGGTCCACGTAATATCACCGGGAGTGGAGCTGGTACCTGGCTGGTTCAAGACAATCCGCAAATACGGATCTGCCGGGGACCCGGCAACCGCTACGTCGCCGAAGAGCCTGATACGACGAGTATCATCAATCGTACCGATAGACGGATCAATGCCGTTGCAGGTGATTACGCTAGATGACACCGTACAGGTTGTCGCCAAGCTGGAGCCATCATCGGTACGAAGCTCGGCGTTGGTTACCGTGACACCCGATGAATGATCGAAGGTGAAATTAAGGCTGGTAAGACGCGCGTTATACAGAGGCTCAGGGCTTTGTGCGGTAAAGTTAAAGTCTGCAAGCAGACGCTCCTGACCCGAAACCAGAACACCCGCTGAACTAAGCGCATTGCTTACCGACGTGATGCGGGCAAAAGCCGTTTCAAACTCGGGGAACGTCTCGGTGGAAGTACTGCTGTATTCTTCGCTGCTCCAACGGCCCTCACCGGATATTTCGATGGACTGCACGCGGATATTCTCACCGCTTTCACCACCCGTATCCCGATTTTTCAGGCGTGCGCGCAGGTACATGTGACGCTGCTCACGGTACGGCAGAAGCATGTTGCCAAAGCCAATGGTCCCATGGAACTGGGACGTGCTTCCTGCAACCGCAGTAGCTGTTGCGATCTGCGTGCCGTTTTCGTCGTAGACCAGAATGGAGCCGATGGAATCACTAGGCGCCGTGAGCTGAATATCGATGGCATCGATATCCACGGGTTCTGCATTACTAAAGAAATTCACACCGGCAATAATCGGAGATACTTCCCCAAGGAGTAAGATCTGCGAGCGGATAGCGGTGGTCGATGTGCTCGAAGAACTGCGGGACGACGAAGACAGGGACGAAGATGTAGAGGAAGAAGACGAACGCGAAGAAGAAGTGCGTGAGGAACTACTGGAACGCGAGGAACTACTCGAGGATCCACGCTCTGCATCACGCAGTTCTGGCAACCGTTGCTGGCTCCATGCGACAAACCCGATGGTCAGCCTGGCCATTTCACCTCGAGTAAGGTGCTGCCCTGCATGGAGTCCACTCAGGTCAATATCATTAGCCTCAGCAGCTTCGATGTATGGCACATACCAATCCAAGCCTTCGGTATCACCGAACGCCGGCAATGCATAAACTTCTGCAAGAATCTTCACCGCCTCTTCATACTGGATATCGCGTGCGGGCTCGAAGCGCCACTGCGAAGCAGGTACCCCAGCAGCGGCATTACCACGAATGAGGCCAAGAGCCTTGGCGCGACAGACATTCTCCGCATACCACGCATTGGGAGATACATCGGGAAAGCACGTAAGGGCAATAGGATCATTGTCATTGAGTAAGCGCATGACAATGGTCACGAATTCTGCGCGGTTCAGGCGACGATCCGGGGCGAATGTCCCGTCATCGTTACCGACCACGACCCCCATGCGGGTAAGGGCGCTGACGGCGACGTTGGTCTTAAGGTCCCACGGAGAATCGGTGTAGGCACCAAGGCTGATGTCATCAAAGGGGAATTGCTGCCCGGACGAAACCGTCTGAGCCAGAGCCACAACAGGGAGAGTAACTACGAGAAAAGCCGATAGGGAGAAGTGCAAGTGTTTCATAGTGACATTGTAGACGAAAGAAGACCGTATCTATTACAAGACCGAGTGGCACTGTAGGATATACTCATGGCCGATCTATCATCACGCATCCGGCATTTCTGCAGTGAACAGCATATCCGGCTGAATAAAGATCTCGGCCAGCATTTCCTGATCGACCAGACTGTTCTTGATTCCATCCTGGAAGCCGCATGTGTAACAGAGGCAGATCGCATCATTGAGATTGGTCCGGGAATCGGGGTGCTCACTCGGGAATTGCTGGAGCGAACACCATCGGTTACATGCATCGAAATCGACGACCGTTTCCCTCGATTGATTGAAGCCTACCTTCGGCGCGATAACAGAAGCCTCGCGATGCCGACGATTATTCTCGGGAATGCTCTCGATATCGACTTCCCCAAAGAGCCCTACAAGATTGTCGCGAATATCCCCTACCACATCACATCCCCCTTGCTGCGACATGCGTTCCTGGAAGGTTCGGCAGCGCCGTCATCTCTCACGCTACTCATACAGCGCGAGGTGGCGGAGAAAATTTGTGATGACCATGACCGCGGGCTGCTGACGATTATCGTCGGACTCTTTGGAACACCCCGCATCTTTCGCCACGTTCCTCCTGCATGTTTCCTGCCGCCGCCGGCTGTGCAATCAAGCGTGATTCATATTGATTGTTTTGCAGAACCCAAAGCCGATCTTGCAACCATTGGAGTAGTCATGCGCATCGCCAAGCATGCATTTGGGGGGAAGCGGAAGATGCTCAGAAACACGATGGCAACGCTTCCCGGCGGTCTCGAAACGATGGTGAAAGCAGAGATTGATCCGACCAGACGGCCTCAGACATTGAGCGTGGAAGAGTGGATTATGCTCGCTCATTCATTCACGGGTACATAAACATGTATTCAAAGAAAAATCTTGTAGAGGCAATTCATTCACTCAATCTCCCCGAAGGAACATATGTTGTCGTGGGAGGTGGTGCATTAACCGCACGAGATATTCGCGACACATCAGATATTGATATTGTGTGTTTGCCCCAAGTATTTGAATTATTCCGACTATCACCTGAATGGATATTGAAAATCAGACCGGATGGAAAGCCGGGATTGCACAAAGAACACATCGAACTCTATCTCGATGTAAATTCAGGCAATGTTCAACTTGAAATACAGGATCTGATTCGGCGAGCAGAAATGATCGATGGTATTCCTTTCGCCAGTCTTTCGGACGTTCGATTATTTAAACAAGCATATGGACGAGAAAAAGATCTACACGATATCGCATTAATTGATCAATATATCCACTAAGATAAAGCCCTCTATGCCGCCATTTCCAGCACCGTCACCCTGTTGTCCAAAGATTCATGATTTTTCATGAACGTTATCTGGTTCTGATGAACTTCCAGACGAAGCGTATGGAAATCGGATGACAGCGCATCGATTCTTTTGCTGAGTTTCCCATCGACGTTTGCGATATCCGCTTTTAGTTCAGCTTTCATATTAGCCATTCCGTCTCTGAACTCTTGCCTTAATTCATTGCGTACATCAACAAGCTCCTGCATCACGAGGTGAAACATTTTGGCGGGCGGAACGGTGTTCCAGTCAATGGTGTCGTCATCCGAAGTCATAGGTATCGATCGTACCGTGTCAGAGTGCAGTTGCAAGTAAAAGAGTGCTTTAGCGAACTAGCGCGCTGATGCATCTTTTATTGGTCGACTGGCACATACTGGCCGGATGCTTCCCTACTATTTTTTAGGATCATTTCTTTGCTCGGTCTTCACTCTTCAATGGTTCATCCAACCGATGTATCCGTGGTGGGTGTTTGGGGTGCTCGGATGTGTTGGGCTATTCGCATTCTGTGGGTTTTTTCGTATAACCCTGCGGCCAAGAATGGCCGCGCTAATGGCCTGTTCACTGGGCATCGTCTTCGCCCTCATCACCGTCACTCGCAGTGCTGATCGCGGACAATTCCCCGCCATCACCCCCTTCCTCAATCTGAAAACAGTTGTTGTTGAAGGGACGGTAACAGGCCAACCCGACGATAGGGTCGATCGTCTGCAGGTGACAGTGGAGGTGACGCAGATGGCAGCGACATCGACCGGAGCAATGACTCCCGTAAGTGGAAGAATCTTCGTGATCGACCGCAGGCACACGGTCAAACTTCTGCCGGGGGACACTATCCGGGCGATGGGAAAACTGAACACTGCCGAGCAGGGCACTCCCTATGCGCGCTACCTTACTATGCGCAATATCGGCGGCACATTGGACGCACGCTCCGTCACCGTCACAGGGGCGAATAGGGATCACCGCTTCACTCGCATCCTCTGGAGCTTCAACAGGGCGTTTCATGATGCGATCGGACGCGTACTCCCCGACCCCGCATCGGGGTTACTGGATGGATTATTAACGGGTGCAAATAGCGCACTATCTGAGCGCCTTGCAGCAGACTTTCGCACGACCGGCCTTAGTCACATCGTCGCGGTCTCAGGCAGTAACATCACGGTCATTCTGAGCCTACTTGGGAGTCTCCTCTTTTTCCTCCCGCTCAAGTGGCGACTGCTGCCGTGTGCAATTGGCATCGTGATTTTCGTCCTGTTTGTAGGGTCGAGTGCCTCGGTTGTGCGCGCGGCGATCACCGGCATTATCGGTCTTTTGGCACTACAGAGTGGACGCCTGAATGACGCACGGCTGGCGACACTCTGGACCGCCTTTTTCATGTTGATGTGGAACCCCTGGCAGCTATGGGCGGACGCCGGATTCCAGCTCTCATTCTTGGCCGTTGCAGGACTCATCGAACTCTCGCCGGTCATCGAGCCACTGACATCCAAATTCCCGTCTGCAGGCGGGATTCGCGAAGCGCTCACAGCAACGCTCTGTGCGCAGTGCACCGCAGTTGCCTGGGGCGCGTACAGTTTCGGATCCCTCCCTCTCATCTCGCCATTGGCAAACATTCTCGTGGCCCCACTTATCCCCCTTGCGATGCTGACCGGGTTCATCGCGGTCATGGTCGGGTGGATCATGCCACCGCTGGGAATTTTCGCCGCCTTCCCCGCTTACATCCTCCTTGAAAGCATCATCCTGCTGGCCGAGCTCTGCGCACGTATTCCGTATGCATCCGTATCGGTGAACGTATCGGCAACCATACTGATCGGGTGGTATATCCTGCTCACCTTGATCGTAGTGTTCATGCGTCACAAGACATCCTCTTTACCCTTGGCGGGCCAGCGGTAGAGAAAGATAGAGATTTCCCCTCCAAAGCTCTGTGCGCAGATAACCTTTTGGGGAATTTTTTGAGGAAATCCGAAGGTCTGCGCTACAACGATTGTGCCGGGACGAAGTTCGCGATCGAGCTTTGCCTGCAATTTGTCCATGATGGATGGAAACAGATACAAAAAAACAACGTCAACATCTGTCAGATCTGCCCGGAAGAGCGACTGTAAGTGTAGCCGCACGCCGTTACGGGTGATTGCCATTCGAATAATCCCAAGCATCCACACAACTGGTGATAATTCATACCCGGTTACACGCACCGACTCGTGACGTTTTTTAACACTGGCAAGCAATCGCCCATCCCCTGCCCCCAAGTCCACTACATGTCTGACCTCGGTCCAATCAACAAGATCTATCATGCTCTTCGCAATTGCAGTGGAGGTCGGCACAAATGGTACGCCCAAAAAGGGGCACCAAAGACCTGCCACAATGACGAGGAGTGTTATCAGCGTAACAAATACGAGGAGCAGATCAGTCAACAGCACGAGCGCAAGCCTACAGCAGCTTCAACCCAGCACAAAAAAGGCGGACCGTTGGCCCGCCTCTTCTTGTACGTTGAAACGTGACGATTACGCTTTCTTCAAGAGCTTTGCATCAACGGAGTACGCACCTGCCCCCGTCAAAAAGAGAACGATAGCGGCAGCGAGGATGAGCATATCAAATTCCCAGTTACCGAATGTGCCAAACAAATCGAATGGTGCCTGGTAAAAACCCGTGGCTTTGGCATAGATAGCACCGACCATGATGATAGCGATACCCAAGGCAGCTAGCTGTGTAAGTACACCAAGGATAAGTGCTGCACCACCGAGTGGCTCTGCGTACTTGAGGATGGTCATGACCCTGTCCGGGTCTTCCATACTCCATTTCATGGTGCCGTGGTATATAAAAATGGCCCCGACTGCGAGGCGGAGTAAGAGTAGGCCGAGGTCCGTGTGACGGTGAAGCGAAGGAAACATCGTGGAGAAAGAAAAGAAATACAAAACAACGCCGAGTATACCATGCTATACAGGTATATAAAAAAGAGCGGGATCCACAGAGTGGGATCCCGTCTTTGAATGACTGACGGTTCTCGTCAGCCTGCTGTGTCTTCCGCGAGACACAGCCAGATATGCAACGATTCTCCATAACTACCACCGCCAATGGGGCAGACGCAACAGTAGAGGTTACCGTTCTTGGCCCATGGATTATTAATCCCCGCATAGTGAGCAAACGGATGAGTGGACGTTCGAACATCCGAGAGTCGAAGGCGGTGATACTTGTACCGAGGCCAAGTCTCGATCAGACCCCCCACGACGGTCGTCGCTTCCGCATCGAGCAAGCCTGACCCATGCAGTCTTGTCAGTATCACCGGGTCATCCGGCTGTAAGCCGTCCAGCACCTCACGTAAACGAGGGTTTGGTACTCCGGAGATGCCCCTAACCATCGCCTGATCGTCATTCAAGACACTTAACAAATCCGACATGTGCTGTCCTCCGACAGGGTTGTGATGGAAAGAACGTTTATACTAAATTATTCTAAAATATTTATTTGTCAACCAAACGCCTCTCCCCTTGTTGACAAAGAATCCCCCCACCTCGACCATGCGGATATGTCGCAATTCACGATAGTCGGACTTGGCGAACTCCTCTGGGACTGCCTTCCCGAAGGACGAAAGCTCGGGGGCGCTCCGGCGAATTTTGCGTACCATGCGTCGATCCTCGGAAATAAAGGTATCACTGCCACACGCGTTGGGACGGATGAACTCGGCAATGAAGCCGTGAGCATTCTGAAGAACGCGGGGCTTGATACGTCATTCATCCAACGTGACCCCGTACACCCGACAGGCACCGTCGACGTAACCGTCGACGACAAGGGCCATGCCAATTACACGTTCGCTTCCAATACCGCGTGGGATTACATGGACCTCTCCCCTGCCTGGAAGACACTCGCTCAAACCGCCGATGCCGTCTGCTTCGGATCACTCGGACAGCGCGGTATTATTTCGCGGGAAACTATCCTCGGATTTCTGGAAATGGTTCCACCGACAACGCTGCGAGTCTTTGACGTGAACCTGCGCCAGAACTTTTATAATGCAGAAATTTTGGAACGATCGCTCCAGTATTGCGACATCCTCAAGCTGAACGAACAGGAACTACCGGTACTGGCGAACCTTCTGAATATCGTGTGGAAGGATGAGAAAGATGCACTCGAGCGTATCCGCCACCGCTATAAATTGACCCTCATGTGTTACACGCGTTCAGACAAAGGCAGCTACTTTGTATCGGCCACCGAATGCTGCGATCATCCCGGTTACCGCATAGACGTTGCAGATACTATTGGTGCAGGTGATGCGTTTACGGCCGCAGTCGTCCATAACTACCTGCAGAAAAAGTCACTGGGAGAGATCGCCGAAGCAGCAAGCAGGCGCGGTGCATGGGTGGCGACGCAGGCTGGCGCGATGCCCAATCCTTCGACCTATAACGAACACCTTTTCCCGACTTTCGCCTATGCCTGAGGTTCTTCATACATCGGTCCTGACTGATTCAAGCAGGAAAATCCATACCGGCGATTGGGTATTGTCGGATGACAATATTGTAAACGCCGGATCCGGTTGGTCGATACAGCAAGAAGTACTGCGTGGCGGCAAGCAGGAAGGAGTGCGACTGCTGACGGTCGACAACGGGGCAATGCAGATGCAGCTGATTCCCACGCGCGGTATGGGCATTCATACGGTGGAAGCGGGTGATATTCGACTGGGATGGGATTCACCGATCAAAGAGATCATTCACCCGGCATTGGTCAACCTCGAGAGTAGAAACGGACTCGGGTGGCTGGAGGGATTCAATGAATGGTTGTGCCGTTGTGGGCTCGAGTGGAGCGGACACCCGGGCAAAGATGAATTCACTGATACCAATGGCAACCCCGGCGAAATGATGCTGACACTCCACGGCAAAATCGCCAACATCCCCTGCTCCTACCTAGAAGTACAAGTCGTGCGCGATGTTGATACGGTGCGGCTTGTTGTACGCAGTCGAGTCGATGAACGCGTATTCCATGGACCAAAACTGGAACTCTGGAGTGAACTCTCGGTCGAAATAGGCCAGACACGATTCCACCTGCAAGACACGGTTACGAACCGTGGATCTATAGCACAGGAAATGCAGATGCTCTACCACTGTAATTTCGGATCGCCACTTCTAGAGCACGGAGCGAAGCTGATCGCTCCTGTCGCAACCAACACCCCTTTCAACGACCATGCAGCTGCAGGACTCGCGACATTCGATACCTTCGAAGGACCTGCAGCGGGCTTCGTCGAGCAAGTCTACAAGATGACTCTTCGATCAGACGCGCAAAAAAGAAGCGGCGTACTCCTGCAAAATGCATCTGCAGACAGAGGCGCAAGTATGCAATTCTCCACCGACGAACTCCCGTGTTTCACACTCTGGAAAGACACAGGATCCGTGGATGACGGATACGTGACGGGGCTGGAACCTGGCACAAGCTTTCCCCATAACCGCAAAGTAGAACGTGAAGCCGGGCGCGTGCCGATACTCCAACCAGGGGCCTCGCGCTCATTCGGGCTGGACATTGCATTGCACCTGTCTGCCGACGATGTACGTACAAAAAGAGAGGAGATTGAACGATTTGGGCTTTGATTGATAAGGCATGACAAGCTGCCTTATTATATTTTTAAAACATTTAATATTATTATCAAATTTTAACTAATTCAAATATTTGCTTTTTTATAATTTTTGCATAAGGTGCGTATATTCCCTTCCGACACTATGCATACGACTTCTCTCGCATCTCCGACTGATTCCATAAACACCCCCAGTGAAGTTGTTGACCTGAGGGAACTGAATGCCGCGGAACAAACGCGATATTTACTCGAAAATGAAAAGTGCATGCAGACCCTGAATCAGGTCAATTCAAATCTGTATGTCCTTCGCGGCAACATGGATGATGTCCTCGGCGGCCTCTGCGAAGTGGAAGCGGGACTTCATGATATTGATGGCACACACACAACCGTAGGTGGCCATCGATTATTCGATAGAAACATCATCGGACTCACGTCGATGCGTGAAACAGGCGTACAAAACTTTGCAGTAACAGGTCGCCATTTGTGGCAGGTCGAAGAGCTCATTGAGAATCACCCCGAAGGCACGGGCTTTGGTGACAATCAATGGCTGACTGAACAAGGATTCTTCATTCGCACAGGAAAGGGGCAGGTCGAATACTTTGAGGGAACAGCGGAGATCGAAGATCGTGTTGCGATCGTACGCGCAAAAATTGATCCCGTTCTCCGACAGCTGGAAGTTGCTCATGGCATCCACTTTGAAACAACGAGCCTGCGTGATGGCAACGGAGAATTGTATCCCCATGCACATAAAACCATGCTTAGTGTCGACGCTCATCGCGGGGCTAGCAAAATCACCGATACAGAACGCGCACTACACGAGCAGATCATGACGGTGCTGGGAGAAGAGTGGACACTGCAGGACCCCAACAATATGATTGCGAAGCTTGGAACCAGCAGCACCGGCACGTTTGAATTCACTCCGGACGGACTCACAAAAGAAGGATCCGTCCGCGCTCTTATCAATCGCCTAGGAATCAGATATCAAAACGGCCTCTATTTAGGTGATAGCGGCAACGATGTGCCTGTGTTCCAAAACATTGCAGGGCTACGAAAAGGAGTGATTGTGAACCCTCACACCAAGGAGTCCCTGATTGGGAATGCGGATATTGCGACAGTAGGCATCGCAAATGCCACGCCGATTTTGGAGGCAGTCACCCGTGCTCGCAAGAAAGCCGAAACTATCCGGGTGTAAGAAGTATTCGGTTTATCCGCGCCGGTCGGTACACTTTCTGATGCATGACCCCCATCCGCGACTACTTCCTGATCGGCGATTTGCATACCGCAGCGCTCGTATCCAAGGACGGGTCGATCGATTGGATGTGCCTGCCCTACTTCGATTCCCCGAGTGTGTTTGCCAAAATACTCGACCAAGAGAAAGGTGGAACATTCACCGTAGAATCGGAAGGATACGAATCCTCAGCTCGTTACTTGCCCTACACCGCAATCGTCGAAACAACGTTTAGCAAGAGTGGAAATGAATTCACAGTGCAGGATTTCATGCTCCCCCGCCCCACCGAAGAAGTTGTCCCCCATTACCTCACACGTTCGTTTACAGGAAAAAAGGGAACATCAACGATCAAGATCCTATTCGATCCGCGCCCCAACTATGCCAGGCAACGTTCGATTTTTAGCAAAGAGAATGACCGGACCTACGCAATGCGGATCGACGAACGAACGATGTGGCTCCACCTGCCTAAAGGTGCAACTGCACAGCCGCGGTCCGGTAAGCACGGACTCGAGATCAGCTTCGACCTTACCGAAGGGGAAACGAAAGACATGATTCTGGAGTATGCCGTCGAGTCGCGTCTGGGCCTGACAAAGAGGGACCTTAAACAAGAAACCATCGCCTTCTGGCGTGAATGGATTACCGAAGGGAATTTTCTCTTTTCGCGCAAGCACCTGGTGCAGAGCGCTATCACCCTTAAGTTGATGCAGTTTTATCCGACGGGTGGACTGATCGCTGCCCCCACAACCTCGCTCCCGGAGCAGATCGGTGGAGTACGAAACTGGGACTACCGCTACGTGTGGATTCGCGACGCGACCTTTTGCCTGTATGCCTTTTATGTCCTGGGGTTTACCAAAGAAGCGGAACGGTTCTTCGGTTTTATCGAGCGCATTGCCGAAGATGCCAAGCGTTGCGAAGGTGATACGTGCGACTTAGACCTGTCTGTGATGTACACGATCTGGGGTCAGCCGCTGCAGGGTGAATCCACACTCGAGAATTTAAATGGGTACCGCGGCTCCAAGCCTGTGCGCATCGGCAATGGTGCTGCAGAGCAGTTCCAGTTAGACCTCTATGGGTCGCTGATCGACGCGTATTACTTTATGAACAAGCGGGGGCTGCCTATCTCCAAGCAGGGCAAAGACGTCGTGCAGATGCTGGTACGAGCAATCCAGCTGCATTGGAAACGCCCTGACAGCGGTATCTGGGAAGTGCGCGGTGGAGACAAACAATTCACCTACAGCAAAGTGATGGCATGGATCGGCGTCGAACGGGCACTGCGACTGGCCGATGTCCTCAAAATTTCTGATGCCCAGAAGGCACAGTGGGAGAATCTCAAGAAAGAGATCGAGGATTGGATTTGGAGTAACTGCTACGACGAGGAGCGCGGGACCTTTGTGCAACACCCGGACACCAAAGCCCAGGATGCGACGAACCTTCTCTTTGTTCTAATGTTCTTCCTCAGCCGTCACGATGAACGTGCGAAAAAGATGATCGACGCGACGCAGCGGGAACTGACAAAGAACGAGCTTTACATGTACCGCTATTTAAACGATGACGGACTGCCCGGCCACGAAGGCGCATTCCTCTTTTGTACCTTCTGGCAGATCGCGGGGCTGGCGGCGACCGGAAAAGTGGATGAGGCTGATGCCATGCTCAGTCGTATAGAAGAGTCGATGCCGGAAAGCGGACTGATGTCTGAAGAAATCGACCCCCAAACAGGCGAGTTCCTGGGCAATCACCCTCAGGCCTTTTCGCACATCGGGTACATCATGGCGACGTATTATATTGATCGGTATTCAAAGTCTGAAACGGCTCGTACCTGAAACTTTTATCAATGATTAGTAGCACATCCCCACTACCGGTCCATTCATCAATCGGCCTGCTCCAGAGACCGGCGTGGAATAATTGAGCGAAGAACGTCGCGGAATTCTCTGCATCCTCGAGGTATCGAATGAGAAGGGGTTCCAAAAGATTAGTGATTGCCCCCGATGCTACGAGCGGCTCAACATCAAATCCGTAGCGGAGCAGTTCATTACGTAGTCGCCATGCTTGGCCCCCGGCGTTCACCCCATGCTGGATTTGAATGACAGGGTGACTGAGGTATACATCGCGATGCTGTGTGAGGAATGTGACGAATGTCTGTATTTGAGACCACTCGGGTACTTTGCCGGGTAATGACAAAGGAACGAGCACCGAAGCCCCGGAATAGAATTCGGGTGAGGCCGGGATAACAAATCCCCCGGCAGTCGCTTCGGATGTATCTCCCCCCACATTAAAGTTCAGCTGTGCCGTAAGGACCCGCTCGCGCGAGAGCATGCTGGTTATTTGCCCCAGCGCCAAAAGCTGCGGGCCGTTAAAGGTCGTAATGACGTGCCCCTGGAGCATCTTATAGGCATCTAGTACGAAACTAAGTTGTTGCGTATGTGGAAGGCTACGCACCTTATTGGCAAGCGCGGAGAGCAGCAATTGCTGCCTGGCGGAGCGATCAAAGTCGCTCGTAGAGTGACGGCTGCGCGCATACCGCAGAGCCGTCTCACCGTCGAAATGCTGCAGACCTTCTTCCACTTGGAATAACCCCGTCTGATCTTCGGCAATGGGGTAGGTGTAGTCCGTGATACTTTTTGGAACAACGACGTCGACTCCACCAAGCGCATCAACCACCAGCGTGAACGCGGTGAAGTCTGCTTTGACGATGCCATGAATGGGCACACCCAACTTTTCCCCGATGATATCCCCCACCGACTGTAGTGCTAGATTGCCCGCAGCCTCCTCTTCCATTTTTTCACGGTAGATTAAGCGACGCTTTTCGTTTGCATAGATGCCATTGATACGCCCGCTTATAGTCTGCTCCCTGGAATCAATCAGAAGATCGCGCGGAAGGGAAAGCAGAACCACGCTGCGTGTATCTATGGGGTCAATACTCACAAAGATCATCGTATCCGTTAAATCTGGCCCATCGTGACCGCTGTCCCCGACCCCCAGCAGCAGCAAGTTGATAAAGCCGTGTTCGTCACGGGGGAGATCCGTACCAGCTACTCGCAAAAGAGAATCCGTCACTGCTGTACGCGCCGCGCCGCTTTTAATGAACGCGGTAATAACGATGCCGAGGATGATCAAAAATCCCACAATCAAGAGCGCACCCCTACCCAAAAACGGGAGAGAAGCATGAAACGCCGACCGGGAAAAGGGATTACCGAACTGCATGAGTGAGCATTATAGCATCCGATTTTGGCTAGAACATGCTATTATACAGACCGCTCATGACCTCGTACCCCACCCTCACTCTTAAACCCGGCCTGGAAGTCCACCTAAAGAACCGCCATCATGCGATCTTCAAAAGTGCCGTGCGCGGTAATGTTGACGCACCTGCCGGGTCCATCGTGGCTGTACGAGCACATGATGGGAGCTTCCTCTGCTATGCAATGTGGAACCCCGGGGCCTATATCTGCGGCCGCGTAATCGGGTTTGAGGAGCGTGACCCTTTAGAACAGCTCAAGTCATTAATGGAGCGTGCGATTGCCTTACGCAGAGAACTCTTTAAGAACGAAGACACCGACTGCTTTCGCCTCATCAATGCCGAAGGCGACAGTATCCCCGGGCTGATCGTCGATGAGTATGCCGGAACGTTGGTTATGCAGCTGACGACCCTCGGAATGGATAAGCTGCGCGATTGGATTGTAGAGACACTGACACAGATCTGCGGACCGATGGCGGTGTTTGAAAAATCCACCGGACAGTCACGCAAGAAAGAAGGGCTCGAGAGTAAAGAGGGATGGATTCGCGGTGAAGGCGATGGCGTGATCGATATCACGGAACGTGGAATCAAGTACCGCATCGCGCTGCTCGGTAGCCAGAAGACCGGACTCTTTTTGGACCAGCGCGAAATGCGCGGACTTGTTCGACAACTTTCTGCCGGTAAAACCGTGCTTGATTGCTGTAGTTATGTCGGAGGATTTTCGGTGAATGCACTGGTCGGGGGTGCACTGAGCGCAGATGCAGTCGACTACGATGCGATCGCACTTGAACGGGCAAAAGAGAATGCGGCACTTAATGGCATTGATGCTGAGAAGCTGCACACATTCCCCCAAGATGTCTTTGATTTCCTCCGCCGCAAGCCACAACCGCACGCCTACGATTTCATTATCTTGGACCCTCCGGCCTTTGCGAAACGTAGTACGGACTTGGAACAAGCGAAGCGGGCCTATACCGACCTCAATCGCATGGCGATCGAAATGCTGCCGCCGGGAGGACTACTGCTCACCTGTTCCTGCAGTTACCAGATGGACAAAGAAACCTTCCAAACCGTCGCGTTCCACGCTGCCCGCCAAGCCAAGCGCAATGTGCGTATTCTGGAACGCCACCGCCAAGCTTTTGACCATCCCGTGAATCTCTACCACCCGGAAGGAGATTATTTAAAGAGCTTATTACTATGGATTGAGTAATACGCTGGCGATCACTCTTGACTCTTGTCAAACAAGGAGAATACTGCCCGGGACCCTGCCAACCGGTCTTTCAACTCATTGCAGAAAGGAATCTGTCATGTCACATCTCACTTCTGCCATTGACCGCTGTGTCACGCTGAGTCCAGCACGATCACCACCGAAGCCACACCCTGTGATGAAAGAAGCTTCTGAAGTTCCTTCGCGCATTCTCCGGGGAGCGATGTCGCTCTTCGGCCTGAGACCACCTACCGATGACGCGGAACATTCTCCCGCATCGGATCAATCATAGTGAACCGATAGAAAGATCTTGGCAGGGTCTTTCTTTTTGAAGTGAGCAGAGATGACGTATGATGCACACATGCCACATCGTATCGTCATCGTCGGAGGAGGATTCGGCGGCGTGAGTGCTGCAAAACATTTGTCAAAAATGAATCTGCAAAATGTCACGATCACGCTGATCAGCGACAAGCCGTGGATCGAATATTACGGCGCACTCTACAGGTTGATCGGCGGGTCAAACCCTGCTGAAGTGATGTTGCCGCTCTCGCTGACAGTGGATACGCAGCGCGTAACACTTGTGATCGACTCAATCCAAAACATTAATTCGATCAAAAAAAACGTTGAAGGGAAAACGAAAACCTATGCATACGACACGCTGATTCTATCGCCGGGCAGCGTCTCGAATTACTTCGGCATACCCGGCATGGACGAACACTCTGTCACCATGAAAAATGTGGCAGATACTCTGGAGCTAAAGCAGTCGGTCATCGATCATGTCACCGCGATAGCCAAAACATCCGTACAAACCGAATGTCAAAAACTCGGACGCTTCGCCATCGTTGGTGCGGGTCCGACAGGCATCGAAATCGCGGGCGAGATCTTGCCGCTGGCTCATGCCACCGCCCGAAGAGTCGGTGTAGACCCTTCACTTATAGAAGTGTGTATCTTAGAAGCGGCGGACAGGCTGCTGCCAGCACTGGAACCGAAGGCCTCGGCCAACGTGCAGAAACGATTGAAGCGTATTGGGGTAAACCTGATGCTGAATACGGCGGTCGCCTCCATCAAAAAAAATGCTGTGACCCTCAAAGACGGCTCCCTGTTACCCGTCGCGATGATTATTTGGACTGCAGGCGTCAAAGCGCATCCCCTGCTTGCGTCTCTGAAAGGCATCGAGGTTGATAAGCGCGGCAGGGCGATTGTGGACGAACACCTGCACGTAAAAAACGTACCGGACGTCTTTGTGCTAGGCGACTGCGCATCCACGCCCTTCAGCGGCATGGCGCAAACCGCATTCGATGACGGCCGGTTTATCGCGCAGGTGCTTGCGGCAAAGCTGCGCGCATCTCCACTCCCCACCTACGCGCCTAAGGCTCCAGCCTATGCCATTCCCGCACGCAGAGGATGGGCGGCGGTGAAATACGGACCGATCCGTGCGTATGGACTCCCCGGGTACGTGCTTCGCAGGCTCGCAGACATTCACGTGTACATGCTGGTATTGCCATGGCGATACGTGCCGGCGGCGTACCTCGGTCGTCTCCCCCGGTCATGACCCGGCTTCGTCCGCATTGGCGGACTACGCCGCGGTTTCAAGGCCAAAGCCCCACAATCAGCGTGATCGCGTAGAGCGCGACAAAATGATAGATGACACTGAATAGATAAAGGTTCACTTTCTTGTTCTCCCACAAAACGCCATTCAGAAGCACGGTTGCAATAAAGCCAAGCCACAACCAGAACGTCAGCTGGAATGCGCTGTAAGCATCACTCACTCCCCAGGCTGCTGCAAAGTTAGCGACCACAAACGCCATCACCAGTTGTTGAACGAAGGCAATCAGCATCATGAGTGGCATCTTTTTGCTCATCTCTTTCTGCCCCTTTGCGATGTCTGCGGGTGTCAGTTCCATCAAGCTTATCCAAACTTTCCCAAACAGCGGACCATGCCATAAAAAGCCGATCGCGAATGCGGCAAGAGCGGCGACAACGATAGGAACAATGTTGATGGACATGGGAGAATGGGGAAAGAACATCGGCACGTTAAACCTTCTAAACATAGAAGATCAATGGACGTACAGCGGTGATTGTTTCCGTCCCTACACCCGCATTTCGATCCAAAACCACATGCGGCGCTTTGTCGAAGGCTTCACGGTAATATGCACGGGGCGTTCCCCGCTGCGTGTGCGAGCCAGTGCATGCAGAAAGAATCCAAGCAGAACCAGGAGAATGCCGGCTATCAGTTGGATGCCCGCATCTGCGCTCTGGTACACATCAATCACGGTTGCAGCATGAAGTTGCCCCCCAGAATCGAGCAGAGTGGAACCCGGCGCACTCAAAGAAGCCTGTGTAAGGGCTAAGGAGCCAGATACGACGATACCCGCCGTAAGGGACAGGCCGGCAAGGGCGTTAAGCGCGCGTGGGAGGATATGTGTCATATTTCCCTTTATTATAGCAAAAATGGGCTGGAATTGCCATGACAGGCCGTTATACTAGCGCGGCTGAAACGGTTCAAAACAACGGCCTCATCGTCTAACGGTTAGGACACAGGATTTTCATTCCTGCAATCGGAGTTCGATTCTCCGTGAGGCTGCCACGAAGCAGAGTTTGCTGCGGCAAACACGCTTCATGGCACGGCCAATCAATAACAACATAGATAAGTATTCTGCACATTCTGCTTCGTGGCCCTGTTGTGGCGCCGAAGCGACTACAACGGGGCGTAGCCCTGTAGTGACGCCGACGCACCTACAACCTGGGGCGTAGCCCTGTAGTGACGCCGAAGCGTCTACTACGGGGGGTTCTTTACAGGCTTAGATCCTCGAACATGGCTTAGAAAAAAGAAAAAGTTCAATAGAGTACAATTCTTCGTAAAGGAGGGTGTTTCGGAAATTGATAGAGCATTTATGATCATGATATGTACTTTGTATATGTGCTTTTAAGCTATAGGCATAATGGTTTGTATGTCGGATATTCCCAAAAGTTAAAGCAGAGAATTACGGATCATAATGCCGGCAAAGTTATTTCCACAAAATCTGGTACCCCTTGGAAACTTATTTTCTTTGAATGTTATCTCGATAAAGGAGATGCATTGCGTCGTGAAGGTTATTTTAAAACAACACAGGGAAAACGTGCTTTACGATTAATGTTGAGGCAAACATTAGGTTTGGTTTTAAAAAGTTCGAATCACCTCTGCTAGGGGCCACGAAGCAGAGTTTGCTGCGGCAAACACGCTTCATAGCACGGCCAATAAACATTGATAAAAAAAAACGACCCCGCTTACGCAGGGCCGCTTTTGGGGAATGCAGACTTAGCAGCATCCACCCTTACAATCGTCGCCACCAAACATGGGAGTCGGGGGAAAATAAATAACACCCACAGTATACACGAGGCAGAGACGATGTCTATCACTCTCGTAGGAAGAGTGATAACCCGGCTTCGCCTGCGGGCTACGCCGCGGCATGCCCGGTCTTAATTCCTATGCATCGCACCAATCAATTCGCTGAGGTTTGTAACCCCCTCTTCCCGGCACCAGAGCGTAATCTCCCGAGCTACCCGGCCAAACACGGTATACCCTTCCTGCAATACCGATGTCCCCATGCCGACAAGTGACGCCCCTGCCATCATCAGCTCGATCGCATCTGCACCACTCTCCACTCCCCCGACGCCGATAATGGGGAGTTTTCCATCGGTGAATGCATAGACATCGGCAACGCAGCGTACGGCGACGGACTTAATGGCTGGGCCGGAGATGCCACCCATCTTGTTACTAAGCACGGGTTTACGTGTTGCGAGATTGATCGCCATGCCTGGGCCCAGGGTATTCACCAGCGTAAACCCGTCACACCCGGCCTCTGCACATGCAAGGGCGATCGCAGGAATTTTCGGGACATTCGGGGAAAGCTTCACAAAGAGCTTTACCCCGGGCACGGCTTCGCGTGCACTTCGCACTGCTGCTGCGGCAGTATCGGGCGCGTAGGAGAACGGACAACCGTGTTCATCTTGAACATTGGGACAACTGATGTTGAGCTCCATCGCATCTGCACCAAGTTCGGCAAACGCGCTGGCAGCTTCCCCAAAACGTTCGACGGTATCCCCAAAAATGCTGATGATAACGGGTACCGGGCGATCCTGAATGAAGGGCCCGAGATCCGCTGCTACCGGCTCAAAGCCGTCACTCGGTAACCCGACTGCGTTGATGGTGTAGTGATCGGTATGGAGCACGGTCTGTTCCGGATGACCCTTACGGGTAAGTGTGCTGAAAGATTTTGTGGTGATACCACCCGCTCCCCCCTCAGCAATCTGCCGACAGTGATCCGCCGTCCACGCCCATTTACCCGCGGCACTGATGAGCGGGTTTTTAAAGTTGATGCCAAGGACGGTCGTCTGCAAATCCATTGGCACGATGCTACCCGATGAAGAGACTCTATTCCACGGAGTTACTTCAGATCTGCTTTTTCTTCACGCAGTCGTCCGTCGTATGTCGCCACAAAAGAAGGAACCTTGTACTCAAACTGTCCCTTCTCCAGTGCTTTTGTACACATGACCGTAACTTCATCGATGGTGCGAGTAGAGGTGCTTTGAAGGCCCCCCGCAGTGCCGGTGGTCATAATCTGCTGTCCCTTCTTTTCTACTTTCAAGAGCGTGATCTTTGACCAACCAAACGGCAGGGATACTTCATGCACGAAGCGTCTATCACCAAGAACAGTGACAGCGCCCTTGTCGGCAATAGTCATACTCACTGGCACATCCCCCACCATCACGGTTACAACAGAACCAGCGGGGATTACTCCGTCTGGTAGATCGGCAAGTGCGGGGAGGGTTGGCTCCACTGTTTCGGCAAGAGGCGTTGTCATGGAGACGGGCCGCACCTCAAGTACTGGAGCCGATACATTCATGTCCTCTTTTGCGGGATGAGGTACGTCGTCCTTAGCTGTGGCAGCGGCAACCGGCTGGCTATCTACAGACTCTCGTGACCCTCCCAACGTAGCAGCGACTGCTGCGGTGGTTAGAAGCCCAATTCCGAGCATCATCTTGGATAAAACACCTCCGGAACGGGGGTGCGAGATCGGGTCAGATGAAAGCTGATTGAGGGTGTGGTGCATATGTATATTTATATAACTATTATGTTTATTTGTCAAATACTTGGAAAACAGCTTTAAAATAGCACTTTTAATAAAAAATGGGTGGGGTAGTCGCAAGCGACTACCCCACCCGTGTCCAAGTTTGTGACTGCAAGCGCACACGCGCTTTAATACAGTCGGTTCATCGTCGTCATCCGGCAAGAAGCATTGCAGGGTCGGGTCGTACCGGTGGTCGGAGCCATTTGATTGGTCCAAGCATCGGTCGTACCTCTCCTGTGTGTGCCTCATGCCTTCGTAGGGTCTGGACCAGCAGTTGAGACGACCATCGCCTGGAAAGTGTCCGGGCAAAGCCGTTTCGTTTGTAGTTGACCCGTTAGTCGGACCCAGTACAGCAGCAATAGCCGTAGCATGGGCATCCTTTCACGACACGGTGGAAGAAGGGACGACCCGCGCATTCTACTGAGGCGCTTTCTTGCGTCAATAGCAAATAATGGGCCAAACCCTTCTTTCCTGTGGAATGGCGCTGAGATTGTAGGGAGAGAGAATCATGATCGAGAATAACAAAGTAACAGGAACGAAAAAATGGAAACCTCTCGTCCTCGTCCTGTTACTCTCGTCCTGTTATTCAACACCCTCCACCACCGCCTTCATAAATCCATCGAACAGCGGATGCGGCCGATGCGGCCTGCTCTTGAATTCCGGGTGGAACTGGCTGCCCACCATGAATGGATGATTCTTCACTTCGACAATTTCCATCAGACCCGTATCGGGGTTTGTCCCGGAAAAGAGGAGACCCTTCGCTTCCAGCTTCTTTTTGAAATCATTATTGAATTCGTAGCGGTGACGATGGCGCTCAGAAATATGGAGTCCTTCGTAGACCTCCGCCGCTTTGCTTCCGGCAACCAGATCACAGTCATACGAACCAAGACGCAATGTGCCACCTTTCTCCCGTCCTTTGTGCTGACCCGGCAAGAAGTGCACCACGTACTTCGATCGATCCTGCGCTCCGTCTTCATCAAATTCTTCACTCGTGAGCTCTGCATCTTTGAGCATAGTGCGCGCGAATTCAATCGCCATGATCTGCGAGCCAAGACAGAGCCCTAAATACGGCACTTGCTCCGTTCGAGCATAGTTAGCTGCTTTGATCTTCCCTTCGATGCCACGCTTGCCAAAGCCTCCGGGTACGATGATGCCGTCAGCATCATGGAGCAAGTCCCACGATTCCTCATCACCTTTTTCGAGTTTCTCGCTATCCACCCATTCAATCTCTGCCTTCGCTCCGTTAAAGACCGCAGCGGATTTAATCGCTTCGATGACACTTAGATAGGCATCCTCGAGGTTCGTGTACTTCCCAACGAGCGCGATCGTCACCTCCTTTTGTGCAGCCTCATGGCGCCCCTTCCCCTTCTCCCATTCGCTCATATCAGGGTGCAGTGGGCCAAGGCCGAGTAAGCTCCCCACGATCTTGGCCATGTCGTGCTGCTGGTACGCAAGCGGCACATCGTAAATGGAATGTAAGGTTTGCGCGGGGAGTACTGCCTCCCTCTGTACACCACAGAACTGGCTGATCTTATCGAGCAGCTCTTCGGGAATCTTGTAGTCGGCTCTGGCTAAAATCATATCGGGCTGCAGGCCGATCCTGCGAAGCTCACGCACAGAAAGCTGCGTGGGCTTGGTCTTCAGTTCCTTGGAACCCTTGAGGTATGGGAGGAGGGTCAGATGTACATGGAGCAAATGATTCCCGAGCTCCCCTTTCATCTGACGAACAGCCTCCAAGAATGGCTCCCCTTCAATGTCCCCCACCGTTCCACCGATTTCAACCATCAACACATCACACCCCGACTTCTCCGCCGTACCGGTAATACTCTGCTTAATAGCATCGGTAATATGAGGGACTACCTGGATGGTTCCACCAAGAAAATCGCCCCGGCGTTCACGAGCGAGTACTTCGGTATAGATCTTCCCGGTTGTGATAGTGCTCAGCTTACTCATCGGCACATCGATGAACCGCTCATAGTGACCCAAGTCCAAGTCGGTCTCGGCTCCATCATCGGTCACAAAAACTTCACCATGCTGGAACGGGCTCATGGTTCCTGGGTCGACGTTAAGGTAGGGATCGAGCTTTTGTACAAACACCTTGAGTCCACACGCCTTTAAAATCGCCCCAATCGATGCGGCTGCGATTCCCTTCCCTAAGCTGCTACAAACACCACCCGTGACAACAATAAAGCGTGGGGCTGACCGTCCCCCCTCTCTCGAAGGATGAACGGAAGCCTCTGGCTTGGGTGGAATCATAAGGAAAACTAGGCGATAGGTCGGGGTGCTTCGACAAGCTCAGCATCACTCGAGAAAGCCCGTGACTATTGTACGCATACCAAGAAAAATGGCAAGGTCAATGACCGGGCTTCAGTACTTCAGCGGGTCGGTAGAGATCGGCGTGGATGCGAACATTACGCAGATCAATCGGTTCATCACCTAGGTTCCAGAGTTCAGCATGGCGAATCCCATGCTGTGTACGTCCTGCATCCAGCAAAAATGCACGCAGATGACGTAGTTCGGTCACACAACCTTGTGCATCAACAAGTTCGGGGCGAAGCACTACGTGATGTGACTGCGATCCAATGTCGATTTCTGTAACGAGAAATTGCCCCGGCTGTAAGAAATCCGGTCGTTTTTCGATCGTTCGAGCATCATTCAGCACTTTTCGGCCACTCTCCTTGCCTAAAAGGAGCCTATCCAAAAGTTCGTCCGTCGCATCTTCAGAGGCAAGAATATGACTGGTAGAGCCAAGCGGAAAAAGAATCGAGGCGTCGGACTCCACCTCCATATCATCGGAGGTTAATCTACCGCGTTTCACTGCTCTGTTCACTCGTTTAAAGCCCACTCGGGAGTCATCGGGGAAGAGTCCTACTCTACCTACATGAACAACAACCTGCTGCCGCTCCATCGCTCGTATGCGATTAATCAAGCGATCGGAGGTATCGCCATTTACGGATAAAGCGAATCCTTCGATACCAACAAGCGAGCCCATAACATGGGGCTTCCCTGGAATATCCAATTCAAAACCGGCTTGGGCGATGGCACTACGAGTAAGAGCGGCGAGGTCCCCCGCTCCACGCTCCAATTCTTGTGCGAGTACCTTCTGACCGTTTACGAGATGTGCACAAAGAGATACTTCGAAAGCCGGTACGCCGGATGGATGGGAGACTTCTTTACCAAGATGAATGAGCCTGGCATCAGAGGTTACTTCTGCCCTGCTGAGGTTCGCCCGCTTAGGCGAGGTGTCCGGTGCCGTATCAGTGGCTGGCAGCAACAAAGGGGGCATAAGCATGTGTGACACTCTCCGATCTGTCTTTGAATTCGCAACAAATGTTCAAGTGTGCATCCTTGGCGTATACCTCACCATCTGCGGCAAAAAGTGTTGCAACAACCTCGGCTGCAAGTCCAAACGCCTTATCATATGCAACATGCATCTCTCCCAAGAAACGGTCACGATCATACGTGAAGTCAGTGTCAAACTCCCGCATCCTGCGCTCCACATATCCCGGGTCGACCATATACACAGCTGTAATCGTATGAGTCGCATCATCGATTTCCAAGGCCATATCTTCGATCGCAGCGGGAACAAACTGATGAATATTGCGAGGATCGGTCAGAAGATTGGCGTCCAATAGATGCTCAGATCGTCCGCGTGTGTTATGCAATTTATCGGTAAGACGTACGAGTTTTGCCGCAAGTGGAACCTCGCTTGCAACATACCCCGAACCGTTGCTGTGCTGGAGAACCGTTTCGGTGGCGATGCTGCGTTGACTTTGAGTCCAATGACCGAATACACCATCCATACCGGCATCATCCATCCATTGCTTCAAAAGATTCTCACCGTGGACTGTATGAGGGTCGAGTTGTTTCTTGCCTAAATGAGGATGTGTAGGTGGCAAATGCACGCTCCATAGCTCCTCTGCTTCGGCAAGACGATCCTGGCGAAGAAGCTTTAGGCCTGTATCAAGATTTTCCACCTGAGTACGAACGTCTGCTTGTTCATGTTGAATATTCTCGATCACCCATGCTTCTGCCGCCTCCATGAACGCTACGTCGTGGACCATACCACCCACAACGGCCGCTTCCAGGGCTTGTGGGTTGAATTTATCGGGGAATGCACGCCCAACTTGCAATGCCATATACGTTACTTGGTCCACATGGTCGGGGCTGTGATCGTTCAAAACGATCCGTTTCAGAAGCACATCGTGTCTTTTGAAGTTTGGAAGACGCTTTTCATGCATTACGTCGAATACCCTACCGCGCAGGAACGCTCTCAGGAGATTTGGGGCTTCTTTTAAACTGCCGAATTCAACCAAAATACGCCCTTCTGGAGCGGAAATATGGGACTGTTGTTCTGTGGTTTGGTTGTGGAGAGCCGCGGGGTGGGAGCTGTTTCCCGTCGACATTAGTGGCAGTGTAGTGATTAAAACCTTGTCGTCAATAGAATTTTATTATACAATATAAGTAACATATTGTAAATAACCAAAAACCCACGTATCCCCTGTATCGTAGGGATACCACCATTCCCCGTTCACCCCCGCACATGACACCAAAAATCCTTGTCACCGGTACCCTCGCTCAAGACCACTTGTTCCAGTACGGATCGGAGTTTTTGGAACAATTGCGCGAGGCAACGGCGCTGGAAGTGCTCTCCATTTCGTTCCAACCGTATCAGTATGTAAAGCGAAATGGTGGCACAGGTGCGAACATCGCCTGGAACGTCGCGCTACTTGGCAGTAAACCCTTACTGGTGGGCAATATCGGACCGGATGGACTCCCCTACAAAGACATCCTGAAGCAACGTGGCATTGATGTAACGAACGTAGAGGTGAAGGAAACCGCCATGACCGCCACCGGTATCTGTTGCACAGACAGGCAGGGGCATCAGATTTGGTTCTTTTACCGGGGGGCCGATGCGGTCGGGAACTGGCCAGATTTGCCCGACGCAAAAGACGTCGATTACGCCATTATCGGCGCACGTCATCACCCCTGCATGCTGGAAGCACTGGAATGGTGCCATGCTCACAACATCCCGAGCCTCTTTGACCCGGGCCAAGAGATCCTGCGCTTTACACCCGACGAGCTGCATAAGGCAATTGGACTTTCGACGGGCATTATCATGAACGAATTCGAATGGGGAATTTTTGGCAAGCGCGTAGGAATGAGCGCGCTGGAAGTCGCACAGAAAACAGGGTATTTAATCGTCACACGCGGCGAAGGCGGACACAGCATTTACACAAAAGAAGGAACGCAGACATACCCCCGCTGTAACTGCGACAAGCCGGTCGACCCTACGGGTGCCGGGGACGCCTTCCGCGCAGGTCTTATCTGCGGCCTCACCAACGGTTGGACCATGGAACAGGCCAGCAAGCTCGGCGCTGCCTTGGCATCACTGGTAGTAGAACAAGACGGCACTCTGCTACCTGCGCTTGATCGCACACTGCTGCAAAAGCGAGTACAGGATGCTTACGGCGAATCACTGCCACCATTGTCGTTTTAAGCGAGATTTGACATAAAGCATTAAAATGCTAAAATGCTTTTTTGGTATGCAACTTTCAACACTTTCAGCGGCTTGGATCGAGACGGAGGCTAATGTGATAACAGGGGCGCCATCTTCGGGGAAAACCAGTATTATTAGGGATTTAACAGAAAGAGGAGAGCTTTGCTTACCCGAAGCTGCTGAACTATATATCCATGGAAGGAATATTCATTTTGGAGAGACAAAGGAACAGGCAACTGCCGACAAAAAAGTCCTGCAGCAAGGAATTCTTCATATTGCCCTAGAAACAGAACGCAAAATTGCACAAACCATCCCCTGCTTTCTGGATCGATCCGCTGCGGATGGGCTCGCGTATTGCCGCTTGTATGACTTGGACCCAATGTATTTCCTTGAGCGTCTTA
>JAYUSS010000122.1:0-11647 GCA_043755535.1 Candidatus Peregrinibacteria bacterium
CTTTGATCGTCAGTTGCGGACGGCGCACATCAGAGCACTATCCGGGTAGTGCCGTATCCTGGACAGGATCGACTGCTATGGTGGGGAATGGGGAAATACCCTAGGCTGACCCTGTACAAATATAAATATAGTAGTAAAATGTATATAATGAATCCTCGTCAAATTGCTGTCTGCACGACTACGTTTTATCCCTCGTGGCAACCGGGTTTTGTCGATACGGAGCAATTACTCAAAAAAGGCGA
Source organism: Candidatus Peregrinibacteria bacterium (assembly GCA_043755535.1). Classification (GTDB taxonomy): domain Bacteria; phylum Patescibacteriota; class Gracilibacteria; order Peribacterales; family Peribacteraceae; genus JAKQEM01. Next base: position 243 of record JAYUSS010000122.1, read on the forward strand.
TAGAGCAGTGGCAGAAAGTAAAATACGCGGTGATTTAGCGCTTGAAACTGTCCACGCGATCTTAAGGAAAGGATACGCACTCGCTCTGGTGGATGGAGCAAATGGATCCGCTTTCCAGCAAGCCCTTACCGAACAAGGCATTCCCTTTGCCGAGGAAGCTGCACGAGGCATGAGCGCAAGCCGCCGACAGGCATTTGATATGGCGTACGGTGACCCGAACATTCAGGCTGTCGTGTGGATGGAACCGGAGAAGGTCGGCATGGTGGAAGAAATCGAACATTGTGCAGAGCCGATTCTCTGCGACAAAGCTGCGATCGTGATTCCAGGGCGGACAGAAGCAGGTTGGGGGAGCCTTCCTACTTATCAGCGTGATAGTGAAAGGGAAGGAGATCGGGTGTTCAATGATAAGCTTCACAGGGCTGGCCTTCTTCCTAAGACCGAAGAACTCGATGTGTATTTCGGCCCCCGCATTTATAGCGCAAAAGAGGGTTGCCGCGCTCAATTACTCGATATTCTCCATCGTCGCTACTCATTTACGAAAAGGCCAGAGGTACCTTTGCATGCGGTAGTAAATCCCGGCTCATACTCCGAAGCCACATTCTTCCCTCCGGTTGCCGCACTTCAAGAAGGTTTGGTTGTGCAAAGTGTTCCGACAAACTTTGTGTATCCCGAGCAGCAGCGCATTCTGGAAGAGCATCCTCCCTTTGCCGAAGGGCAGAATGGGTATCGCACTAAGCGCAAGGCACAGCTCGTTGGCATCTTGACCGAACTCGTCAATTATTTGCGCTCCATAGGACGTATGACAGGCGATTCCCGCCTTGAGCGGCTTCCCTAACCCATGATTAATGCCCCTTCCTCCACGTACCATGAGTCGCCTGAAACGCGGCGCGTTTATAGTGGGCGTGAACTGGTAGATACGCTGCAATTTCTTTTGCAACGTTGCTAAACGAAATATTTATTATAAAATATTCAATATGAATTCTACAGAAATACATGAGGAGAATTTTAACTTCCAGCACGCCCTTGCACTGATACTTGATGTGGCAAAGAAAGCGGGGCAAGAAGTATTAAAAGTGCGTTCGAGTAGCGCGCTTGATATTGAAGTGAAGTCAGATCACTTCTCAAATATCGTCACTGCAGGCGACCGCGTATCAGAAGCAATGATTGTTGCTGCAATCCGATTGGCGTATCCGAATCATTCGTTACGAGGAGAGGAGGGCACTGAGGAAAAAGGCACTTCAGATTTTGAATGGATCATCGATCCCATAGATGGAACGATCAATTATTCTCATGGCAGCGAGAGTTTCGGCATTTCAATCGGATTGCTCCAGCATGGTGTACCGGTATTGGGAGTGATTTATTTTCCTGCTCTTCAAAAAATGATGCATGGCATCCGCGGAGCGGGGGCATATATCGATGATCAACAGATACGAGTCAAACCAATTGCTGGCGAGCTCAAGGATGCAGTGATTAATTTCGATTTTTCTGCGAATGGCAAGAGAAGTGAAGAGGCAACCAGATTCTTAGCCCCACTTGCGGATGTGGTGCGCTATCCAAAAATAGAGGCCAGCTATGTGAAAGCGGTTTTCGATGTGGTGCGCGGCGTATCCGATGGATATGTGCATCCTGCCGCGACGCCATACGATGTCGCCGCTGCCTATGTTATTGCTAAGGAGGCAGGATGCGTCATCTCTGGCATTCATAAACCCATTGATTTCACAGAGAAGAATCTGAGCACCATTATTGCGAATAGCAAATACCTTCAAGAGCGCCTTCTGCAGATTTTCAGCTGAAGGTGATTGGACACAAACTCCTAGGGAGTGCAGTGAGAGAAACTCTGATAACGTTGAAGAAGCTTTTCCATGACATCGAACAACACATGCATTTCCTGTGCTACCAGAAGGCTCAGAATCTTCGCTTGGATCACATCCATAGTTACAGTAACTATAGCACGAGAAGTTTACAGTAACCCAAGAAATATCAGCCTGCATCACGCATGAAATGCGTCGAAAAACTCTGCCGGAGACACATCTGCCTGACGCAAGATCCCGCCCAATGTTCCTATAGCTACTTCCTTGTGCATTGGTACAACACATCCCCGATCACCTCGCCGGAGAATGACGTGGCTCCCACGTTGCCGTACAACCCGAAAACCCAACGCCTCCAGCGTTCGTATAATGCGTTCCGCGGACGTACGCGGAAGCTTAGGCATGAGCGGTCTGGAATGTCGTAATAAATGACCGGTCTCTTGAGACCGGATGAGGAAACTCTTCCAGATACAATTCAGTCGCCTCTTGGAGATTCTGCAATGCTTGTTCCAGACTCTCGCCCTGACTCACGGAGCCGACCTCTGGACAAGCTGCAACGAACATATTTCCTTCCCGATGGATCACTGCGGTGTACGTCATACAGATACAATTGTACCATAGATATAGGGGGGAAACGAGTGGATGAAAGACGGGATCGCACGGATGAAGAAGAGATATGAGACGGAACTAATCAGCAGAAATCATCATGGACATACACTCCTAGGAAGCTGAGACACGCATGTTCTTATGACACTAAGGATGCCATGCCATCCATCGAGAATGCTTACGTTGCCACTCGCTTTCCATCCAACCATGCGGTCATGGCCGAAAGAAATCTTTTGCGTTCCTTTTGGTCATATTCTGAGAGCGCACTGATCAACCGTTTTTTGTGCTCCTCCATATCGCCTTCCGACTGGAATAGCTCGGATGCCTCGACAGGCAATTGCATGCTGGTCTTTCCATCCCACGCCAGCAAAGGGAACCCGTACGCCACAAGGTCTGCATCGAAGACTGCATCGACTGTCACGTCATCATTATCGATTTTGACCTGTAGAAAATCATGATAATCGGGAATGGTTTTGCCGTGAAACTCTTCGAGTTCTGATGGCCAATGTGCGATCGGAAATTTGCCGAAGTCATGCTTTGCAAACCAACTCTGCACGTCATACCCGAGTGCTTCCAGAAGCAACTTGAGGAGTGCGTGCTTCCCACTACATGTCCCTTTGTGCGCAGCAAGCACATCAAATGGATTACGGGAGCCGATATCACCATATGCAATATCGCGCACGTACGCGTATGCTACGATACGTCTCTCAAGATCCGGTAGACCAGAAAAACGCTCTACGAGATCTGTGAAAGCTGAAGGGATGTCTGGTGACATGGAAGGCAGTATAACTCAATCAAATTCTCAATTTTTCATTATCAATTCTCAATTACTCTTTCCTCTTCCCCTTCCACGCCCGCTTGGGACTCGTCTTTTTCTTTTCGAGGAGCTCAACCGACTCTTCCAATGTAATGGTTTCGGGGCTAAAGCGCTTGGGGACGGAGCAGTTGGTGACACCATCCGTTACATACGGGCCAAAGCGTCCCGTCTTCACGAAGATCGTTGTACCATCCGGGTTTTCCCCGAGTGTGCGAAGCGGCTCCGCTGCTTTCTTTTTGGCCTCCGTAACGTTCTCGACAATATCAATCGCCGTATCAATCGTAACGGTGGATGGGTCCGCTGCATCGCGCAGGGCCGCGGTCTTCTCTCCCCATTTGATATACGGACCAAAGCGTCCAAGGATCACCAATACTTCTGCGCCATCTTTCTTCCCAAGTGAGCGGGGGAATGCGAGGAGGGCTAACGCTTGCTCTAGTGTGACGTCGTCTGTGAGCTGGGTTTTGGGGAGTGATGCTGTTTTTGGCTGATCTTCCTTCTTAATTTTCTTACCTTTCTCCGCAGCAGGTGCACGGCCGAGTTGCACGTAGGGGCCAAAGCGTCCGGTGCGTGCGATTACTTCCAATTTTGTTTCAGGATCGATACCGACGACGCGCTCCTTCATGATGTCACTCTTTTTAATCTCCTTCGTCTTACTGTCGATGAGCGCTTTGAACGGCAGGAAGAATCCTTTCAGGAACTGCGTGCCGTTCTTTTCGCCTTCCGCAATATCATCGAGCGACTGCTCCATGCTGGCGGTAAACGTTAAGTCGACGATGTTCGGGAAGTGTTCGGTGAGGAGGTCTGTAACCGTGAAGGCGATCTCTTCGGGGAGTAAGTTTCGGCCTTCTTTGCGGATGTATCCGCGCTGCTGAACGGTCGAGATAGTTGGAGCGTACGTGGATGGACGACCAATCCCTTCTTCTTCCATCTTTTTAACTAAGCTCGCTTCTGTATAGCGTGCAGGGGGTTTGGTGAAGTGCTGCTCCGGCTTGAGTTCATCGAGGTCCAACGACTGCCCGACTATGAGTGGGGGCAGAAGTTTTTCGTTTTCATCTTCCTGTGATTCATCTTTCTCTTCGTCCGGGGCGCTGCGGTAGACCCTCAAAAATCCATCAAACAGAACCGTCTGCCCTGTCGCTCTAAAGGAGTAGGAGGTGGACCCAGAACCTTTGGCAGTAATGTCCGCCCCAACGCGTTTAAACTCCGCTGCGGGCATCTGGGTGGCCATCGTGCGGTTCCAAATGAGGGTGTAGAGCTTGAGCTGCTGGTGATCGAGCACCGATGCCAAACTTTCCGGCGTGCGATCGATTTCGGTTGGGCGGATCGCTTCGTGTGCTTCTTGGGCACCCTTGGCTTTTGTCTTAAACGTGCGAGCTTCGCTGAGGACATACTCGCGACCGTAGAGTTTCTGGATCGTGTCCTTTGCATCGGCGACAGCCTTGGTACTCAAATTGACTGAGTCGGTACGCATGTAGGTGATGAGACCCGTTGACCCTTCGCCTTTACCGAGACTGATACCTTCATACAATTGCTGCGCGACGACCATTGTCTGCTTTACCGAAAAGCCAAGCTTGCGCGAAGCTTCTTGCTGCAGCGTGGATGTTGTGAACGGTGCGGATGGATTGCGACTCACTTCTTTCTCGTCAATGTCACCGACCGTGTATGACGCATCTTTCAAGTCGCTCAGCACTTCGTCCGTCCCTTCCTTGGTCGTGAGCTCGAACTTCGAACCATTCTTTTTATCGAGTGCGGCTGTGAACGTTTCTTTTTTCTCGGTCTGGAGTTCCGCTTCGAGTGACCAGTATTCCACCGGATTAAACGCACGGATCTCGCGCTCACGATCGACGATGATACGCACCGCGACTGACTGTACGCGACCTGCAGAAAGACCTGAATACACTTTCTTCCAGAGAAATGGTGAGAGGGTATAGCCCACTAAACGATCGAGAATACGACGTGCCTGCTGCGCATCTACAAGCCGCATATCAAGCTTCCGGGGATTCTTGACCGCCTCTTTAATCGCACTCTCTGTGATTTCGTGGAACACGATACGGTTGATCGTCGAGGGATCTTTAATTTTGAGTGCTTGTGTTAAGTGCCAACCAATAGCCTCTCCTTCGCGGTCTTCGTCAGTCGCGATCCAGAGGTCATCTGCTTTTTTATATTCATCACGAAGTTTTTTGACCACTGCCTGCTTGCCATCAGAAATTTCGTAGGTCGGTTCAAAATCTTTCTCGATATCAACACCGAGTCCGCTTTCCGGAAGATCGCGGATGTGCCCCATGCTCGCCTCCACAATATAATCTTTGCCCAAAAAGCGCTTGATAGTGCGGGCCTTGGCCGGAGACTCTACGATAACTAAATGCGTCGGCATTGCTTTATAGAGAAGAGGTGAGTGACGGGGAGAGTAGGGAGGCATGTCATGCATTGTCAACAAAGCCGTGCATCACCTGCCTGATGCAAGGCGGAAGAATTTTCGGTACAAAACGTATTTTTACAACGTAATTCCGGTGTTGTGTGATCATCGTTTGTACTCGGATTTTTTGGCTACCTCTAGCCAAGGTCCTCTTTTTTTGGCTTTGGTAAGCCATTTAAAGAGAGCAGATGGCTTGTGCAAGCCACAACCCAGCGTAGACTGACATTCAGATCTTATCTATTTCCTCCCTCTTTTATGTCCAAGCAGGAACTTATCACCAACATTGCCAACGCCGCCGGCATCACCAAGCGCGCAGCTGGCGACGCTCTCGAGGCAGTTACGAACCTCATCACGAAGGAGCTCAAGAAGGGCAACAATGTAACGATCACCGGCTTCGGTACGTTCCGTGTTTCAAAGCGCGCTGCTCGCAAGGGTGTGAACCCACGCAACCCAACGCAGAAGATCTCTATCCCTGCTATGAAGGTTCCATCCTTTAAGGCCGGTAAGACTCTTAAGGACGCTGTTCGATAATATCGACGAAGCAATCAAATCAAGAGGCCTCCGGATGGGGGCTTTTTGTTTGTACAACAACCTCCCCCTCCCCTAGCCCCCGTAAAGGGACGTGGCCCCACGAGGCTTTTACGCCCTCCCTCGATCAGCCTTCGCTCTTGCTACGGCCGACAAGCGGGGAGGGGGATGTCAGTACATTCAGTGGAGGAAAAGCCCCCTTGCCCCTCGCGAGGAGAAAGGGGGCTTTTTGTTTTCTCTTTAGGATTGCTTTTGACTGATTAAAAACAACGTCGAGTCTGCTTTTTCATCTTCATTAAGGTAGTCTTCAACAAGTATTGCATGTCGCTGTTGCCTTAAAAAATCAAGAAGCAGTGTATTGTCTTTGAGTCCCTCAGAGGAAAAGAGAGGAGGAAAGCCTCTACCCGGTTTATTAAAAATAACGAAAGATCCTCCGGGTTTTAAATACCTATTCGCCTCTGCAAGAACCTTTTGCCAATCGATATAGTTAAGGATGTCTGAAAAAAAGAAACTGTCGATTGGAGGCTTAGTATCCTGAGCATCAACACCGATAAAGCGCGCAATGAGTCCAAGTGCCTTCCGTGTAGAGTGCGACTGACGATCAAGTAGCTGTTCTGCATCAAGGCGAAGGTGAAGTTTATTGCCAACTTTTGAAGTGTGACCTGCAATATCAATATGAATGAGCTGATGGTGTTTTTGAAGTAACCTGGTTAAAGGGCATATGCCGCTTCCTACCTCTACAACACGTTCGCCAATCTGACCGCACTCCTCCGCAGCTGCAATAAATTTCCGCGTCATATCGCGCTTCAGCGAAGGATCGTATTCCATCCCCCAATGCTGATCCCAAGGAGATTCTTGCATCTAAACATTATACAACTTTTTAAGTAAAAAGTCTAAATAGTGTCAAACAGTGTTCATTTCATGCTTGGGGCGAACCAAAGAGACAACCTCCTGATGAACAGGGGCTTTTTGTTTACATACGCTCAAAAACAGACCAAAGGAGTATCCAGCTGAGAGGCGATGCAAGATTATTCAGGTAGTGCAACATCACTCCAATCCAAATGCTTTTTGTTTTCAGTGTGATATAGGAAAGAATCGGGCTAACGATAATCCCGACGTATGCCATCTGGTACAAAAGTAACTCTGGGATAAGAACAAACATATTTTTTAGATGCCAGAGCGCAAACAAAATGGAGGTGATAACGACCGCTTTCATTATTGATGTACGACGAACAAGATAAGCAAGCATGATGCCTCGAAAAATAATTTCTTCGTAGATGGGGACAAACAAAATATGGATTGAAAAGGGGTAATCGAACGCCATACCTTTAGTCGTGTACCCCGCATGCATTAGAAGCAGAGTGAATATGCCGAGTGCTACGACGATGCCTCCCTGAGCCAGAGGTGATAAAAATCCAATCTTCCTAAAAGCCAAATATTCCGTAGGCATTTTGCTCATGGTGAACATATTACGTTGAACCTCTCTCTATCCCCAGCCCTTTCCCTTGAGAGAAGTAAGGGGGCTTTTTGTTTGTACATGAGCTTTGCCCGGTTCCACATTTCTGTGAAACCGGGGCAGCTGAGTCCGGGGGCAGGTCGCTTCATGCGAGTGCAGACAAAGACTCTTCTTGAGTGGCATCCAAAAAAAGTAATTTGTCGATGCGCGTTTCTTCGAATGGCGCTCTGACTTCCGGAGTTAGACCGCAAAGTCTCCATTTTCCTTGAAACTCCTTTATCCTCTTATCCATGACGAGGATTGCCCCTAGCACAGGGGTATGTACGCAATGCACCTGTACGAAATTCAGAATAACTTTCAAAGAAGTGTTTTCTTCCAACAGAGACAGTAACTCAGCCTGAAGCACTTCACGCATGCTTCCAAGAAGAGATCCGGTGTTGATTGTCGCAACGACAACATCTTCGATCATTTCCACCCAAAGAAGTTTGTAATTCATAATATCCTGCCCTTCCTGTAAGAGATCGACCAAGAACATGACTCAACTTAGGTATAACTAACTCTATAAAATTTCTGTGTCAATGGCGCGTCGTACTTTTCCTCTCTTCATCAACCTCCCCCTCCCCTAGCCCCTCCCCCGACGGGGAGGGGGATGTCAGTACATTCAGTGAGGAAAAAGCCCCCTTGCCCCTCGCGGGGGAAAGGGGGTTGGGGGAAAGGGGGAGGTTTGATACAGTAGTGTCCCCATGGACTTCGACTTCCTCAAAGCCACCACCGCGCAGATTCTTACACAGCTCGGCCTCGTGCATGGGGAGATTACCGTACGCGCGGATGGCGACATGACACGCATCGAAATTGCATCCACCGAAGCGAGCCGCATTATCGGTTGGCATGGAGAGACGCTGAATTCGATCCAGCACCTGATTAAATCGATTGCCCGCAGCCACGAGAAATTGGAGCGCACGCCTTTGATCGTGGTGGATGCAGATGGCTACCGAGCGATGCAGGAAGAGAAGGTGAAGAAGATCGCCGAAGCAAAAGCAGACTTCGTTCGCCGCACAGGTAGCCGCGTCGCACTCAGCCCCATGTCCCCGTACTTCCGCCGCATCGTGCACCTGCACGTTGCAAATACTACGGAGCTTTCTGACCTTATCACCGAGAGCGTCGGTGAAGGGGATTACCGCCAGATTGTGCTGAAGCTTAAAAACGAAAAGAAGGATGCGATGAATAATGGCGAAGAACTGGCACCGGTGATGGCGGCGGATGATGGACTCGAAAACTTGGACATTTAAGATCCAAGATGCCAAGCACCAAGATCCAAACGTTTTGGACCTTGTAATTTGGACCTTGGATCTTCATTCTTGGATCTTGTCATTCAATTTCTTTCTTCCATTCTTCCAAAATCTTCCGCTCTTTTTTGCTGAGCTTCGTCGGAATCGCAACTTCTACTTTCACATAGTGATCCCCATGCGAGCTGCGCCCCAAGTGCGGGAGTCCTTTGCCGCGGATACGAAATACCTGCCCCGGCTGCGTGCCTTCTGGGATTTGTAATGTGGAGGAACCTTGTACCGTTTCGACGGTCGCTTCCGCTCCAAGAATCGCATCGACTGCAGGTATTTGAATCTGGGAGCGGATATCCGAGCCTTCACGTTGGAAGCGTGTATCCGGTTCGATACGAATACGTACATACAAATCACCGGCGGTTTCTCCGCGAAGTCCCGCGTCACCCTGGCCGCGAATGCGAAGCGTTTGTCCGTCGTCGATGCCGCCGGGAATATCGATCGTCACTTCGTCACTGCGCTCGACTCTGCCCTGGCCGCTGCAGGTCGCACATGCTTTTTCCGGCACGCGTCCGCTCCCACTACACGTCGCACACACTGCACGCTGGCTGATCGCCCCGAAGAACGACTGCACGGTTCGCGTCACCTGGCCCGTACCGCTGCAGGTGGAGCAGGTGATGATATTCGCCCCTGCCGACGTCCCTTTTCCGTCGCACGTCTCACATGACAAAATCCGTTTGAAGCGAACGGTACGACGCTCACCTTTGATGACATCGCTGAATGGAATCGTGAGTTCAATCTGACGGTCAGACCCATTCGTCTGCGGTTCTTGCTGCCTACCACGACCACCGAAAAATCCTTCGAAGATATCGCCGAAATCTCCCCCTGAATTCTGGAATCCCGAAAAATCAAATCCTCCAAACCCGCCTTGTCCGCTGCTGCCCGGGCCACCGGTGCTGCCAAAGCGATCGTAGTTACCGCGCTTGTCAGGGTTCCCAAGCACCTCGTAGGCTTCGTTGATTTCTTTGAATTTGCTCTCTGCCCCCTTATCTCCTTTGTGCTTATCAGGGTGCCATTCCTTGCTCATTTTTCGGTATGCCTTTTTGATGTCCTCCTGCGAGGCATCGCGACCAAGACCCAGTACGGTGTACAAGTCATTCGGCATGGGGGGAGTATAATCACTTGGAGTAGGAGAGTGCTAGCTCTACAGAATGCGTTCTTTGGAAAAGTTCTATGTGGATACGTAAGGCGATCAAGGAAATAGAGGCAATAAAGGCAATAGGGGAAAGAAAGACTCCATACTATGAATCCTCTATTGCTTCTATTGCCTCCCCCTTCCAAGCCATTCATCCATATGTGCATGTGCTTTCCCGGTGGCCTTAAACCCTCATTTCTGCTATACTTATGCGATGTCTTCGCATAGTTCTACCCCCGGCCAGAAAAACCGAAAACGACCATTTTTCGCAGTGCTCCTGACGGGAATCGTGCTCGCGGCAGCCTGGCATATCAGCGGTGGTGAGCTGTCGCTGGAAGGATATCTGGTACGCAAAGCTTCGACGAGTTACCCATGGAAAGTATTCAGCCAAGAAGAAGTGGGGAGCGGCACAATTATCCCGGGTAACACGCATATCGTGTTCCATTTACCAGAAACATTTACCAGGCTGTCACGAGAGATTTTGCTTGGGCAGCAGGGTAAAAAAGTGCGCTACTGGGGGTACTGTTTCCCCGCAAACTCCACACCCGAAATGCTTTCGACGCGTACCGGATTCCCGGGGAGAATATTTTTGTCAGAACGTGAACGCGCCATTCGTGCCGCGGCCCTTGCAGCACAGAATGCACGCTACGCACCGGATAACGTGCTCCCGACTGCAGAGCAGGTACGGGAGCTTGAAAGCCCATCCAAGGGTGGCATCCGCCATCAGATTGATGTCTTTGAGCCAAACACCATGTGCTACGTGATGAGCGAAAAAACACTCTACCTGGGACTCGACCCGGACGGTGACAAGGTGAACGACGAGCTTGAACGTAACATCAGTACCAACACCCGTGTCCCCGACAGTGACGGTGACGGGGTCGGCGACGGTATTGAATATCTGTACAAAACAAACCCCATTATACGCGACAGTGATGCCGACGGTATTATCGACGGTATCGAAGATGCGGACTGGGATGGACGCCTGGAACCGGGTGAAACGGACCCCAGAGTCTGGGATACAGACCGCGACGGACTTTGTGACGGTATGTGCCGTGTGCGCCTGCAGCATAACCAGTACTTCATGGGTGAAGACAAAAACCTGAACGGCATTGTCGATGAAGGGGAGAGTGACCCACGCAAAGAAAGTACCTTGGACAACGGCATTTTGGACGAAGTGCCTTTCTTGGAATGTATCGCGAATGGCGAGGAAGACTGTCCGTAATATTGCAAATAGAAAGTCTTTTCCAATCCGAAGATTGCGCTGAACGATAGCTGGTAAGTGTAGTGGGTGTTTCCTTCACA
>JAYUSS010000123.1:0-11632 GCA_043755535.1 Candidatus Peregrinibacteria bacterium
CGGGAGCCTCCATGTTTGCAGTTATCCCGATCGTTGGAATGGTAGGCAAACCGGCGGGTCAAGTAATAAAATTGTCTGCCAAGGAAGCGGCCGAAGTGGCGGCGCAGGTTGCGGCCAAAGAGGCGGCCGAGAGAGCGACGAAAGAAGCGGCGGAAAAGGCGGTGAAGGTGGGGGTGGGGAAGATTACGATTGAACCTCACAGATTAAAACACGTTCTTGATAGACATGCAGCGGGGGGCATTGATTCAGCCGGGAATAGTATCTTCTCGAAAGGAGAAAATATTGCTCAGCTCATTGCAAATTCTGAAAAAATCAATCCCATACAGCAATCGGGGGGCAACTTTCAAAGGATTGTTGACGCTGGAAGGATGATCGGAATCGATAAAGAAACTGGAAAAGCAACATCCATCTATACGGTCATTACAAATGAGCTCGGTAATTTGGTTACGACTTTTCCCGGCATCCCCTCCCCACTTAATTGATATGGCTACACAGCACATTAAATTTGGCAAATTTACAGAGAATAGCACTACTCTTGAATGGTGTGATATCAACTTTGCCCATATTACTTATGCCATGGCTGAAATGGATGAGTTTAGGAATAAATATCCCTGGCTTTCGACTATTGATGAATTTGGAAACACAGTATTGAACTCTCTTCAGATTCCTCTGGTAATTAAGGATTTAGAAAACTTAGATAATGAAGTTCAGAATCCAAAGCTTACAATCATGATTCAAAAGGCAATTGCATTGATGAAAACAGCCGGAAGAAGTGACTATATCAAATTTATTGGCGACTGATCGTGATTGCTTCACCCCCCACGTGCTCCTTACAACGCATGGATCACATGATTTTTAGCTGGAGTAAATAAAATGCATTGGATAGGCTTGGAAGTGGAGGGTCGTATTAAGCATCTTTATGAACTCTCCTTCATCAATAATCTTCACACCCAATTTCGTCGCGTCATCAAACTTGCTCCCCGCATCTTCCCCTGCCAGCACGTAATCGGTTTTTTTGCTCACTGATCCGCTCACTTTCCCGCCTCGTGCTTTAATCATCTCTTTCGCCTCGTCGCGGCTGAGAGAGGGGAGTGTTCCCGTAAGGACAAACGTCTGTCCTTCAAATATTTGAGCGAGAGCACTTTGTTGTGGCAATAAGCAGACGACACCACCGTCGGAAAATTTATGCAGGAGTGCCCTATGCTCCGCATGCGCAATCCATTCCATCATCGACTGCGCAACGACAATACCTACTCCATCGATACCGCTCAGGCTCTCCACGGTTTGCTTACTCAGTGTCTTTTCGATGTCTCTCACAGTAATCGCCTGCAGCTGCACCGTCTGCTGTACACCAAAGAGGGTTGGCTGGAGCGTAGTCTCTGTCTCCTGCACCTTAACGTCGCTCACAGGCCAAGGGAGTGACTTCGCAAGTACTTCCGCAGTCTCCCGTCCTATATGACGAATGCCGAGTGCAAACAAAAATCGCTCGAGAGGAACACGCCGGGCTTTTGCGATCGATTGCAGCAGATTTTCCGTCTTCTTTTCTTTAAAGAAGGGGAGGCTCATCAGGTCTTCTGCCGTCAGAAAGAAAATATCGGCACTGTCCGCAATCACCCCCTTGTCTAAGAGTTCTTGCACAGTCTCTTTGCCGAGTCCTTCAATGTTAAATGCATAGCGAGACGTTAAATGCTCGATGCTTTCTTGCTTACGGCCGGGGCACTGCCGATTCATGCAGTACACCGCAACCTCTCCATCCGGTCGCTCAAGATCTTCACCGCATTGCGGACAATGCTTGGGGTAGACGTACGGCTTTGCGTCTTCCGGGCGCAGGTTCTCCAGTACCTGCAATACTTCGGGAATAATGTCACCTGCCTTGCGGATAATGACCGTATCGCCGATACACAGTCCCAGTCGTTCGATCTCATCTGCATTGTGCAGTGTCGCGCGCGTGACGGTGGAGCCGGCAATCAGTGTCGGTGTGAGAATCGCGACAGGCGTAAGCACCCCCGTTCGTCCGATCTGCAAATGGATATCCAACACCTGCGCGGTCTTTTCCTCTGCGGGAAATTTGTATGCACGTGCCCAGCGCGGAGCTTTTGCCGTCGAGCCTAAATCACGTTGTGTGCGACGGTCGTCAACTTTCAGCACAATGCCATCAATATCGAATGGAAGTTTTTCACGTTTCTTTCCGATGTCTTCATAGAGTTTTTGCATTGCATCGACGCTCTGCAGAACTGTCCAACTCGGTGCGACGGGGATCCCGTTCTCGGCAAAAAATTTCAAGATGGAACTCTGGCTGGGGAGGCCAAGTGCATCGGCTGCGATGCTCCCCATCTGGTAACAAAACATCCGTAAATCCCTGCTCGCCGCGATCTTGGGGTCTAGTTGTCGTACAGACCCTGCTGCGGCATTTCTGGCATTGGCAAAACGTTCTTCTTGTACTACATTTTTGTTCAACTTATCCAAACTCTCTTTGGGCATATACACCTCACCGCCTACTTCGATCACGTCCGGTGCGTTTTTGGCATCAATATGCAGACTGAGGGGGAGTGTTTCGATGGTGCGCACGGTGTGGGTGACGTCTTCGCCTTCTATACCATTGCCGCGGGTCACGGCACGAATCAGGTGATAGGTATTGAGTATTGGGTATTGCCTGCCCCCCGAAGCCTTGGCGAAGGAGGGAGTATTGGGTATGGTGGAAATTTTTTTTGATTTTTCATACATCAATGAGATATTCAATCCGTCGATCTTCAGCTCACACACAATCTCAAATTGCTTCTGATCATTCCCTAATGACCGTCGCATTTGGTCGATCCAGTCCGTCACTTCGTCGAGGGAGAATGCATCTTGCAAGGATTCTTTTGGCGTCAGGTGTTTTACTTTCGGCAGGCGTCCATCGAGCGGCGCACCCACACGCTGCGTTGGTGAGTCCGGGGTAATCAGGTCCGGGAATTCTTTCTCCAGTTTGATCAATTCTTGTTTAAGCGCATCACGTACGTCTTCGGATACATCACTCGAATCCTCGATAAAATAGGCTTTGTTTAACCGCCAGATTTCGGCTTTCAGCTTGGTGATGCGGTCGATGGCGTATTTGTCATCCATAGTGTCAGGATAGCAGAACGGAAGGTGAATTTCCCCACTCGTGCTGAGAGGATAGGAATACACACCAATTGCGTAGTAGGATACCCTCATTTTTGACGAGGACAGGATGAAAAGAATATTTCGGAGAAAACGTACGTCTTTTATTGACATCGTACGTGTTTAAGAATATACTGTTTGCATGGTAATCACCGCTTCTTACCTTCGGCAGAATCTCTATACGATCCTTGACGAAGTTGCAGCGACAGGCACGTCTCCGGCGATTGTGCGCAAAGGCGTCAAATTGCATATTGTTGCCGATATAAAACCGGATATTTTTAAACGGTTGCAAAAGCATCCTAGCGTTCTGAAGGGCGATCCGGATGCCATTGTTCATAGTGATTGGTCCCGGCATTGGCATCATGATCTTCCTTGATACCCACGTTCTTGTGTGGCTGTACGCAGGCCTGCCGGACCCTTTCAGTGAACGGGCAAAACAGGAGTTGCAGAATGGGGATCTGGTGATTTCCCCGATCGTTCTCTTGGAATTGCAGTATCTCTACGAAGCGAAAAAGATCACCAAAAACGGAGATACTATTTTTGCCTCTTTGCAGAAAACGACGGGGGTACGGATGGTGGAGTACCATTGGGAAGAGGTGATGTGCGCGGCATTACCGCTGACGTGGACCCGTGATCCGTTTGACAGGATCATCGTGGCGCACGCACTCCACCACAAAGCGACACTCCTGACCAAAGACCGGCAGATTCGGCGACATTATGCGGGGGCGGTATGGTAGGTTTTGGCTTCTAAAACACGTCAAATCATGCTATAATGACGAGATTATGGCCAAACATCCATTACAGCACATCTTTCCCGATTTGGGCGGAAATGAGATTGTTCGGGATTCCGCTGAAAAGAAAAACATATCGCCGGATTTCGTCTCAGAAGCCATTGAAGCGTATCTTGCGCGGATGAAGCGCATTGTTTCATGGGAAAGAAACGGTCACTTTAAAGATGCACTGATCCACACATTCGTCAGTCCATCCGATGAGGCGCTGGAGGAAAAAATTTATTTTGAGAAGAAAATCGCACGAGAACAGGGGCATGGCGACGTCGAAATTTCAGAGGAAATACGGATGGAGATGTATCGCAATCTCACTGCCGTACAGGAGGACAGTTTCCAGCCGTGGCTCGACTATCTGATGTCCGGTGATACCGCGTATCTGGAGAGCTGGCAAAAATATTATGCTTTGCGGGGACTCCTGAAACTGGGAAAGTACGATAAGGAGAAACAGAAATTTTCCGAGAGAACCAAGAAAACAATCGCACCCTTCCCCGAACTCAACCGCGAGGCACTTGGTATGGTTCTAGGGCGTGTCAAAGACTATTACGAACACAATAAACGCGATGCAGACCCGGCATGGAATGCACTGCTGCAAGGAGCGAATTTCGGGAAGCTCTACAGTCGTGCGATGCAGGATATTGTTGCCAATGCACCGACAAAAGAAGAAAAGGAAATCCTAGAGGGAAGCTGGCGCATATATGAACAAGGAGAAAACGGTGATGATCTAAAGCGTTCCCTGCAAGGGTTCAATACGGGATGGTGCACGGCGGAAGGGGATACGGCGAGTGTCCAGCTGAAAGGAGGGGATTTCCATCTTTTCTATAGCAAGAACAAAGAGGGTGCGGAGGTTGTGCCTCGCATTGCGATTCGTATGGAAAACGGCTCCATTCGAGAAGTGCGAGGAGTCGCCCCGCAGCAGGAAGTAGAACCGGAGATGGTGGAAATCACGGAGAAGCAGATGGTGCTGCTCCCGGGACACAAGGCATACGAAACCAAGACGGCTGATATGAAACTCCTGACATGCATTGAAAAAAAGCAGCTAAACGGGGAGGTATGCACAGAACAGGAATTACGATTTTTGTATGAATTGGATCGTCCGATCGTAGGTTTCGGTTACAAAAAAGACCCGCGTATCGCGGAAATCCGCAGCAAGAGAAAGCCGGCACAAGATATGCTCATTATTTTCGACTGCACTGAAGCAGAAATTGCTCACACATGGGAAGACATCACAAAGAATACCAAAGCGTACGTCGGTCCGCTGCAAGAAAACTTCTTTGATGCGTTACCTGACTCTCTCGAACACATCTACACATCTTTCCCCGAAGGACGCATTCGTTTTTCATCGTTGGAAATCGGCGGCAAGACTGCGGAGGAACTGGAGAAAGCTCTTGATGAAGGAAAAATGAATGTCGATACTTACGCGCGGACTATGCTCAAAAATAAGAAGCAATTCGTTGAGCCTGTGAATGAACGATATACCAAGCTCAAAGGAACAGTGGAAAAACTAGATCTTGTGCGTTTGAGCGTGGCTGATCTCGGGTTTGCAAGCGGCGCGACGACAAAAGAAATTTTTGAGCGCGCGAACATGTATGGTCTGGAACTCTGCCCTCCCGAAACAGGGCCCTATCAACGTCTCGAAGACCGCGATCAACCTCTTAATGATTGGTACCGTATCGGTATGGAACCTGTTACCGATTCCGACGGGGACCCGCTCGTCTTCTACTGCGAACGCGATGACGACGGTCTCTGGCTGGGCTGCAGTTGGGCGGGGCCTGGCGGCAGGTGGATTCCCGATTTCACGTTCCTCTTCCGTCGTCGCAAGTCGAATACTTAATGCTTAAGGCACTTTTTTGATACTTCGAAACTTCGATACTTTGAATCTTACGTCTCTTGCGTATTTCCTCTATCCTCTCATTAGATTGGTGACATCGGGCGGCCATGGTTTCCCGAGACCCTTCTGGCACATACGGATTGAGCATGGTGACGGTTAGCCTTCGACGGACTCAGGCCAGGTGACTTTCTCCAGAGGATTCGTATGTTGTTCCTTCAAAAAAGAAAGACTTGGTGCGGTGTGCTCAGCGATTTTTGATCGCAGATACGATACAGCCTGTTCTTCTTTCAGACAGGCAGTGCCTTGGATGGCACACTGCACAGAACCGATTCCGACGGGAACCCGAACGTCTTCAACTGCAAACGCAATGACGACGGTCTCTGGCTGAACAACAATTGGGCGAAGCCTGACAACAGGTGGAATCCCGATAACACGTTCCTCTTCCGTCGTCGCAACTCCCTCTTTTCCGCAACCACTACCAACCTTCGCCCCGTCTTTCGGGGCTACGGTCGGCAAGAAGGTCGCGGTTTTTCTTCGTGGGATTATCCAAACTCTTCTGCCATCCGCCGAACATCTTTCCTGCTTCGTCCAATTTTATGGCCAAGTCTTCACAGTGCTTATGGGAAATCAGTTTTCCTTCCCATGCGATGGAAATAAGGTACTTCAGGATGTCCAAGGTGAAAATGCACTCTACGATCTTTTCGGCTTTCTTTTCTCGTACGCTAAAATATGCCGTGTATGCTTGCTCTAGCAGGTTAAGGAAGGTGTTCTCGATTCTGACGCCGATCGTGTACCTCGCACCCCTTGCGATATGCGGAACGATTGCCAACCATTGCAGATATCCCTCTTTGACGCGATGGATGATGCTCGCGTTTTTAAGAGAGAGAGAGAGCTGTTGATAGTTCGTTGCATGCATACCAGCATATCATTTCACTGGAAAATTTGTTTGCGGCATGGCAAGAGTTTTTGCGCGGGAAGAGAAATAGGGTCGATGTCGCGGCTTTCTCCTTGCATCTCATCGATCACACGGTCACGCTTCACGCGGAATTGACAGCGAAAACCTACAGGCACGGACCCTATCATCCCTTTCGCATCAATGACCCAAAACCCCGCCACATCCACAAAGCATCCGTGCGCGATCGTTTGGTGCATCATGCGATCTACAGAAGGTTGTATCCGTTTTTAGATCGTTTTTTCATACACGATTCCTATTCCTGCCGCACAAACAAAGGGACGCATCGGGCGATCAACCGTTTCAGACAATTTTCAAGAATCGTCTCCAAGAACAATACGAAAACCGCATGGGTGCTCAAGTGCGATATCCGGAAATTCTTCGCCAACATCGATCATGCCGTCCTGATGAAAATCCTTCAAAAGCGTATCAAGGATGACAGTACGCTTTGGCTCTTACAAGAAGTTATCGAGAGTTTTCAGACGGAACACATGACGGGAGTCGGCCTTCCGCTAGGGAATCTCACGAGTCAGCTTTTTGTGAACGTGTATATGAACGAATTCGACCAGTTCGTGAAACGGACGCTCAAAATTCGGCACTACATTCGGTATGCCGATGATTTTGTGTTTTTGCATTCCGATCGACACTCTCTGGAACGCATTCTTCCGCAGATCACTGATTTTCTCGGGACTCACCTAAAACTTTCGTTGCATCCGGGGAAAGTGAGTATCAAGACGCTCACGTCGGGCGTGGATTTTCTCGGGTGGGTACATTTTCCCGATCATCGGGTGCTGCGGACTGCGACTAAGAAAAGAATGTTGCGACTATTGAAACAAAATTCTAGTGCGGAGCGGATATCTTCCTATGAAGGGTTACTGTCGCATGGAAATACGTACAAACTTCGACAACAGGAGTGTGGCATGTATCTTTTTTAAGACAAATAGCATATGCAAGAGTTACACTCCCCCCATGCGCCCCTCTCACATCGCCGGCAACCTCTTCCTGGCCATCTACCTGCCAATAACCCTCCTCGCGTTCCTGTATACCGTACTGCGCCAACCCGTTTTCTTTCACCCGCGTCCGGTTGCCGATTTTGCTTATGGCATGATTGCACCGTACCAGGCACCCATTGGTCAGCACGGGCAGATTTTTGCCGAGTGTTTTACCGAAACAGAGACATGGCAACCGATCGACCTCAAACCCTTTTACCCGCAGATGTTTGGGGAGTGAAACGCTCGCGAGCTTTTTTCCATGTACCCACATAGCAAGTCTGATTACCTCGAGTGGCGGATTATGTATGCCCGGGCTCTTCGTGAAACATTGGCGGAGCGAGGGACTACGTGCTCACACATCCGTTTAAGTTGGGACGCATGGCCCGCGATGACAGGGGGTTTCTATGCGTCGTACCTGCCCGCATTCACCACACGGACCAAACTTTATGAAGACTAGTCTGTCCACCCGCTGAGATGCCTTCTGGTTCCGCATGGCGCCGCCGCATGGCGCTTCTGTGCTACGCATTGCCTTCGCTCTGTACTTACTCATCGAAGCTGCGACGTATGTTCCACTTATCACGGAAATATTTTCATCTGATGGGCTCGTTTTCTCTGCGGATGCTTCGCACGCACGGTTCCGTTTTTGCGTGGGAGAATGTCTGTGTCTTTGCGCAGCGCGCTCTGATGGTTCAACTGACATTCACCTACTTGGGAGTAGGACTCCAAAAAACATGGCTACCCGACTGGCAGGACGGGGCAGCGCTCAGTCACTCACTCATCAATCGCTGGGCGACGCCGCTTGGCCGGTGGGTGGTGGAACAAAATCTCCCCTTCGAGTTCTACTCGGTTGCCGTCCTTGGCATCAAGATCGGGGAGTTTTTCCTGCCCTGCCTGCTCTGGCTACGCGACTGGCGGATTCTAGCACTTCTACTTGGGGCAAGCTTCCATATAGGGATCGCAGCGCTCATGAGCATCTGGTGGTTTATCCCGCTCGTCGCGTGTTACATTCTTTTTTGCCCCTCGGAAGAGGTGTATCTGTTGTTTAAACGGCACTTCCCGGCTTCTATATCATAAAAAAGACCATTTTTACATTCAGTCAATTGCAATCCCCGTGTAATACGTAAAGATACGCGGCACACAGGCTTATCGGCTCGCTACACTCCCTTTCTTCTTTTATGGCCAAAGACCCCCACGCAAACGCAGAAAAAATCTACCTGGAGATCCTCGATCGTCTGGAGGAACTGGCAGCCGTATATGCCGAAATTTCCGGACAGGATGAAGAAGAAGACGAAGGCGACAAGCGTCAGCTTAACGATATCCTCGAGGCGGTCGTCGGCGAGGCCGGTGAGCGCGGGCTCGACGAAGACGGCGCGGACAAGCTCTTTAAGGCGATGTCTGCCTTCGCGCAAAAGGCGTCGGAGATATAGTTTTTAGCACTCAGTGGCTGTTTTTAGACAGATTAAGATTAATATTGCTTTATAGTGATTTTTTCTTATGCTATCCGTCCATGTCTTTGGTTCTCCCAAATTTCAGGGCATTACAGTCTCGAGCGGAATTTTTCGTGAATGCCCCGTTCGACGATGAGTCGATCTCTACTTTTTGTGACGATGTAAAATGGCGTATTGCCAATTATATGGCAATCGTTCACCAAGCAGGCATGCATGCTGCCGAGCTTGTGCAGGGGCTTCCGTATGCTGCGGAGGAAGGAGGTTTTGAAGACGCGTTTATGGGTGCCTATATTCTGCGCCAGACTGAACAGGCTTTGCGTGAACTGCTAGAAGAGGATGAAGAAATGAGTAAAATGATTCAGGCGTACTACACAACTACTAATGAAGAAGATGCAGATGCTCGGAGGAAATCGCAAGAATTTGACCGTGATCACCTTTCGGACCTTAATGGTGAATTTCGACAAAGTGCGAAGGGCTACGAAACCGGTAGAGCCAGTGATGGGCAGATTGCAGATAGTGCTGCGGGTGGTAGCCGTCGAACACTGGATGAACATGTTGAAGCTGCACAGGATCGTCCCGAACAAACGATCGAAGTACGTGTATACGAGGATGGTGTGAAACGGGGGTCTGTAGGTAGTCCATTACCGGAGTTGCCAGCGGATACCACCGCTGCTCCTGATGCAAACGTTCCCGCAGTTACACCGGTAGATATCTCTGTTTCCAGTGTAGAAAATCCTGCTCCACCTAAACCAGAAGAGGATGATGAGATTGAAGATATTGCAGTGCGTCTCTTCGGAGAAAAGCCCGAACGCATCACTGTCAAAGCGCCAGATTACTCAAAGAGCACACCCAATAGCGCATTTAGGTCTGCAATCGGGTGGATGGTTGATCATATTATTATGGCTGGCTCCGGTTCCAAAAACCGCGGTAAATATCCACGCATCGCTCCTCTGATGATCAAGCAGGTTCCTGCTGCGCGGCTTCGTTTGCCGGGTGATGAGGGAGGAGGATTCCCAGACATAGCTCGTAAGCTTCGTGATTTGGACCCCGGTGATTCGGCCGCTGTACGTGATGTCGTTGATGAGTTTATGAATATGCTGGGGTCAGGAGGAAGCAGACGCAGTAATGAACCCGCATGGGCTGCGTCTGCCCGAGAAGATGGAGGGTGGAAAGAATCAGGCGAAAATGGGGGTTTTAGTGTGGGTAATGAAGGTGACGACGATGATTTTTAGGAGAATACGGACTACTGAGCCAGAAATCTCAGATCATCGAATAAGCTGATCTACCCAAAATAGCCCTATTGCCTAAATCTCTCGTTTTTGGTATACTTATTCGATATGCCAAACACCCCTGATGCAGTCTTTGGGAAAGCGGTCGAATCCGGCGCCTCCGACATTCACGTCGCAGTCGGCGCCCCGCTGATGTTCCGTATTGACGGGGTTCTGACTGCTCAGACCAAAGGGGACGTCACCAGTGCCGACGCAGAGCGGTTTGTGAAAGGTGTGCTTGGTCAGAGTGGATGGAAGAAGCTGCAAGAGGACCGTGAAATCGATATCGCCTATCCCCTCAAAAGCGGCGTGAGGCTACGCGTAAACTGCCATTTTGAGCGCACCAACCCGGGCCTTGTTGCCCGTGTCATCCCAACCGACATCCCAACGCTTGCCGATTTACAGCTGGAGGCGGTAGCCGGTTCGTTTATCGATAAGCAGGAGGGATTGGTGTTATTCACCGGGCCGACCGGTACAGGTAAATCAACCTCGATGGCGGCAATCATTCGCCACATCACCCAGAGTCGCCCGTGTAGCGTGGTGACATTGGAAGATCCGATCGAGTTTCTCTTCCCCCAAGGCCAGGGCGTTATCCGCCAGCGTCAGCTAGGCCAAGATTTTCACGGCTTCCCAGAGGCTCTTAAGCGCATCCTTCGCCAAGACCCCGATATTGTCATGGTAGGCGAAATGCGCGACCCGGAGACGATTGCTGCAGCCCTAACCTTAGCCGAAACCGGCCACTTGATCTTCGGTACTCTGCACACTCCGAATGCGGTACAAACAGTAGACCGTATCATCGACGTCTTCCAGCCGCACCAACAGCAGCAGATCCGTTCGCAGCTGAGCATGTCGCTCAAAGCAGTTGTAGCCCAGCGTCTTGTACCTGCTATCAAAGGGGGTCGCATCGCCCAGCGTGAAGTACTTATTAATACCCCTGCCGTCAGCAATATCATCCGTGATAATCGCATGGCAGAGCTTAAATCTGTTTTGCAGACCGGTGGGGATATCGGCATGGTGTCTTTTGAAAAGGACCTGAAACGGCTGTATAAGGAGGGGTTGATTAGTAAGGAGACGTATGAGGCGATGGGGGAGTGAGTTTTCCAAAAACAACTTAAAAAGAAGTAAGTGGGCACTGACCCTGCACATCAGAAAGCCTCCCATTTCCGCACAATTGCCCGATAGGCCACGTAAAAGTTTTCCGGCTTCTTCCACCACGTT
>JAYUSS010000124.1:0-3700 GCA_043755535.1 Candidatus Peregrinibacteria bacterium
CTATTTTGCGCTACGGATGTTCGCGCGGGCTTTGGAGGTGGCTAAGAAGGCTCCGGAAGACACTAGCAGCTCTTTCCAATGGTCTACCGTGCTGTTAAATCTACCTGGATCCAAGGGTTACAATCCGAGTCAGCCACGCGTAAGGAAACTCACCGCAGATGGAAAGCTGACCGCCGACTGTGTTACTTTCTATGATGACGGGAGGGTCTTCGCCCCCAGTGAACACCAAGCCGAGAAAGCACTTCGTCAAATCACAGCGGGAATCCAATGGCTAGGGAATCAAGACGCGGCGCGAAAAAGACGCAAAGTATCTCAGCGCCCGGGAGCCTGGGCGGGAGGTGTCGCGTACACGGATCAATTGATTTTGCGCACGTTCATTTCCCAAGCTAAGTGGGATAAGACACGGTTATTTTTGGATTGGGTTTGGGAACAGTTGCAATGCGACAACCCCATTTTGGATTCAAGAATATTCTGTTCCGGTAAAGGTTTCCTAGTACACGTCAGCCTTTGTTATGAGTTTATGCAACCTTTTCTGAAAGGTTTTCACTTAACGGAACATTCTTGGCGTGCCAATCGGGACGCCGAAGGCTGGAAAGACGATCGTTTTGCGGTGGAGGAGGCCGAGTTATATGATGACGAAACCAACGAAGCCGAGGAGCAGTTCAAGGTCAACGAAGAAGATTTTTCCGCGGATGTGTCGCACGGGCAAGAGACCCCTGTGGTGCCGAAGCTGACTTCGAGTACACCACCGCAATTAAAGCCCGTAACTCGTTTGAAAGAAGACGTCAGAATATTACGACTCTTCTTCCAAGCCCCAACGCCGGTACAAGTCATTACAAGACCAGTCGAGGGAACTTGGCTGTTGGTGTACGGCGGCGGAGATGCGTCTGGTGAGGGTTTTGGCGGATACTTACAGCCTCTCTTGGGGACTCCTTTACTTCGACGGGGTTTTTGGGGAGGCCATCAATCGGACGAATCCTCCAATTGGCGTGAGTTACGGAACCTTCTTGACACGCTCAAAGACGAGGCACAGAAAGGTAACCTGGTAGGTAAAGAGGTTTGGTTAGCTACAGACAACTCTACCGCCGCCTTTGCATACTTCAAAGGTTCCTCCACCAGCAAACTCCTACACGAAATGGTGATCGAACTGCGTATGATCGCTCTTCAAGGTAACTTTATCATCCATCTTTATCACATAGCAGGCACCCGAATGATTGAGAGCGGTATAGATGCTTTGTCCCGGGGCGAGTTGCATATCGATGCCCTGGAAGACAGCGTCTCTACCATCATGCCTTTGCATCTCTCACCGACGCAACGATCTCCTGTTTTACGGACTTGGCTTGAATCTTGGTTGGGTCCGGAACACAAAGTCACGCAACCGGAGGATTGGTTTTACAATGCACAACAATCAAACTCTTGGTCGGCTGATTCTAGCTCGGAAGTTTGGGTTTGGGATCTTCCCCCAGCTGCTGCTCTCCATGCCCTGGAAGAATTGGGCGGTGGGCGATTAAAGCGACACAGCCTACTTCGGGGAGTTGTGATCGTTCCACATCTATTATCACACGAGTGGTTTCGACGCTTTTCGCGGATCGTCGATGTGTATTTCCAAATTCCGGCGGGTGGTATTCCGGAATGGCCCATTCAAATGCACGAACCACTAACAATTGGTTTTTACCTCCCGCTCTTCAGATTTCAGCCCTGGGATTGGAAGCGGGTCCCTTTCATGGTTCCGTTTGGTTGCGCGATGTCATCAATGTACCGCCAAGGTGACGCATCAGCGGGGGATCATTTGCGCCAATTTTGGAGCGCAAGTGCTCGGATTGCCGGAATGTCGCAAAGCTTGGTGCGCAACTTGTTACAGAATCCGTCCTGGAATAGATTTCTCCATTTATCGCGCAAAGAATGATGCAGGTGAAGATATGATGGCACCTGGTGAAGAAAATGATTTCGTTGAAGCCAGGGCAGGCGATCATTTGTTCTGTCCTTTCGAGTGCGATTATTGTTCTTTCTATCGCTTACGAAGAGCGTCACCCGACATGACCCAAGCTGAGGATGTTCGCTTGATGACGTACATACGCCGAGCACTTCTGGACGCATTCTGGTCTCGGCGCCCAGGGACAATCCATGGACTCGTCAATCTGTTCCGCGAGCAAGTGGAAGTTGGGGAGGATTTTGGTTTTAATATGTTTCACCCCCTTGGACCTTTTAACTTCAACTATGACTCAGGAATGGGAGCCTCAATTGGGATTCTTTGGCGGAGCCGGAAGCCTGGTTTGCATGAAGCGACAATGAAATTTTCCTCCGTTCGGAAGGCTCGAAGTCTCCACACGGATATTTACAATGCCTCGTCAGTTAACGCGGCGGATGTAATGGTATGGCGATCCGACAGGACGCGTTTTGTGGCCACTACAGCACCGACAGAAACGGAATGGTTCAATCGATTTATGATCGGATTTAAAGCAAGGGTTGGCGAACGGGTTAAGCAAGATGCGGCCATTTCAATCGATGTTATGGTGCAGTTGCAGGCAACACTGGAGTTGGATTGGCAACATGCTATAACATTGGGGGATTCTTCTTTGCAACGAGATATAGCGGAGCAAGGGACTTTCTACATTGTGATGTATTGCGCAAGTCTGCGAGGCTTCGAAGGTCCAAAGATTGACCTAGGCCACACCCGGCGTCAGATAGTCCGACCAAACCAAGAACCAAATCAGCGACCAGCACCACATATCGGTTTAGCTTTGACAGGCCGTTTCAAGAAAAGAGACCAGCACGTGCGGACTATCCTTGTACCGATCGCTTATGTTACTGCTTCAGGATTAAAGCCTGGAGTTTGGATGGAGCGCTTAATCGACCTTCTGGATAAGATCGGGATACGATCGGGCTGGTTGTTTCAGGATCGAGACGGGGACCAATACAAAATGTCACATTTTGACGACGATTTTTATGATCGACTAACGCGAATTTCACAGTCGCACCCGGCTCTCTTCACCGAGGGAATCAATGTTTTAGAAGATTTCCATCTCGCAAGATCTTTTCGGCGAGGCGCGACAACGAGAGCAACGGCAGCGGGTGTTTCTGCTGAAGACATCGAGTTCATCAATCGATGGAATGAAGGATCGGATACTGCTACATCCACTGTGATGTGCGTACGATATTCCGATACCTCTCAACTAATTGATGCCTATCTACGTTTTTCTTTAGCTCTATGATTTTCTGTTTTAGGGACAGGAAAGCTAGTTAGCGAAATTACTTTCCTGGCGTGATTGACGCGTCACCTTCCAGGTGTAGGGGGGGACGAGCCGAGGAGGATATGCGGTTGGGGCTCGGAAGTTCATGAATGAACGTCGGAAGCATTTCTTTTAGTGATCGGGGCCGGCCGACTCATCGCAGTTATCCAATGCTTTGGTTTTGCCAAGAGCCGAGTTTGGAATAGAGAGTATTCCTTTTCCATTTAACTCGGACGGGAACCGATCGCGAAAAAACAATGTGATACGCGTTTCTTTTCGCCACGCCCAAAGGCGAACACCTTTGGGATAACGTTTATACTTTCGAGGGCCTAATTGGGACCAGCCGGAACCAGAGCTCATTTCTCCCTACCACCTCTTTTGTTGCGATGTTTATATTTTAACGCATATAAACATGATATGTTTGTGTTCTGATTTGTCTTCCTTCACGTCGAGACCAAGGAATGAGTAGC
>JAYUSS010000125.1:0-3675 GCA_043755535.1 Candidatus Peregrinibacteria bacterium
CCAGCAACAGCAATGAGGTTGGCTCCGGGACAGTGCTTGTGCCATTCACATACTTTGTGCTTTCGTCATTAACAACGAGCCTTTGGATATGAACCATGATGAATTGTGATTGCCCACCTAAACCTGAGGTGAAATTAGACACGCTGTCGGTGGAAACGGTCCAATTAATCACCTCACCGTCGGTGAAGAGATGGGGGCCGTTTCCTGGAGGTAGAAAAGTATCCAGGTTTAGGTTAAAGTCCAAACTGGCGTCGTTAAGTGGCCCGATTGAAAATTCACCACTTGCCCCCCCGGTCACAGCAGAGAAGTCACCGATTACGAGACTGTTTCCGGTGTAGGTAAAATGGAGGAAGGTGATGATTGTATCGGCATCAGCAAACGATGGTCCAAGATTCGACACTGAATTTGTTAGAGAAAAGTCAACATCGGCTCCATTTTGAGTAATGTCCAACGTTGCCACTGTAACGTCTGGTAAGGAGAGGTTGCTGCACTCCGTCCGGCAAACATTAATGTCGAAGGGGCAGCTTGAGCTTCAGGCACCAGGCTATCCACGCTCCCAACGGATAATACAAGCCCCATTGCTGCAACAAATAAAGTTGATCTCATCTTCGCGATCATTCTATATTTCCTACTTCTCCGCTAAGTTATCCCATGCTAACAATATGAAAGGAAGAAAAGGGGACAGGCTGAGCCTGTCCCGACAGCCCCGCGGTAGCCATCGCGACTCCCATCAGGATGGAAAAGAAAGAACTCATCTGTTTCTTCATTAGCTTCCTCTATCCGTACCCGTAGCCTTAAGAAAATCCCTAGGTCCATATCAGAGAGAAGCATTTCCTGTGCTAGCGAAACGTATCGACGTAACTGAATGACAGCATTATGAATGTGCTTCTGCACTTTCCCGCTTACCGTGACGATCTGTAAGAGACTTTTACAGCTACCCCGTGCGATAAAACGCTGTGACCACGACATCTATAAGTGTTTTCAACCTCATACACATCAACAACCATATGTAAAATTACTTTGCACCGCTGGTGAAGGGAAGAAAAAGCAAAAGGCCAGCCCCCTTGCGAGGACTGGCCCTGCTTGTCTGACTCTCTACGACTCAGGTGGATAGGTTGAAGGGGTTCAGGCTGAAGTCCGGAGTTCGAATTTCCGAGCACTCAACCTTCAGCCTTAACCCCTGTTTCTATCTCGCCGCCTTCCGTCTCCAGATCCCGATCCCGGCCAGTCCGGCGCCGAGCAGTATTAAGGACGCAGGCTCAGGGACTGTTGCGACGCCAACGGTAAAGCCATGCCAAAACTCTGGATTTGATATAGACCATGTTATAGGAGTGGTAGAATCGAACGTCCCCTTGAATTGAATGATCCCGTGCCCTTCTGCGCCTGTAAGTATGTTCCCAGTAGCTGTGAGAGCTCCAGTAGCACCTCCCCAATACCCTGTACCGTCCTTTAGATATGTGATTGGTGTGCTGAATACGTATGTCACAGGTATCCCAGCTTGACCCAAGCTAAGGATGGCCATTACTGGATCTACCACTGGCGATAAAAACGTCAGCGTTTGATTAGTGGCGGGACCGGTCAAGGCGATAATGTCGCTATTAGGAGTAGGACCATTGCTTACTACTCCCCCAATGTAAGTAGCTGGGTTTGAAGCCCAATAATCTATCCCCCCAGATACTTGCGTAGGTGAAGAGACATCCCCTGAAAAGGTGACGGATATTCCCTCAACCGTCCCAGCTACGCTCGTTGAGGTAGGCAAAGTAGTCCAGTCCACCCAGGAATATGGGACAGCATAAGATGGTGTGGCCATCATCATACTACACCCCAATGCAAGCCCTATTAATTTATATATGCCCCTTTTAGTAGAAATCATGGGATTTTCCCCTTTCCTATTGAAACATTGCCTTACGGTGGTAGTCTCTTTGTCCATTATCGAGTCGATCGGCTTCTCTTGATCGTAATGTACAGCAAGCCCTGTGCCTTCAGTCGTCTCAGCCTGTTTTCTTGAAATAGATCCTAGAAAATCCCCTTGTCGTATAAGCACATAGAAAGCCAATGGGCATGATGAACGTCACGGCTCTTGTTATCGATTGGAGAGAAAACTTGTAAAGACTCTTTACAGTAGATTTTCATTTCTCGGTTTAGATCTGTGTAACTAAATGATATTACTGGTGACTTACTACTCTCGGTGCATGTATTTTTTTTTTACAGTTTTGACTAGCCTAGGTAGTCTGTTTCTTCAATCCATACCGGGTGAGTAGCTGGTAGAGTGTGGGCCGGCTGACGCCAAGCTCCGCAGCAGCTCGCGACACATTCCCTTCAGCTTTTTCCCACGCCAGCCGCACCAGATCCTTTTCACGGCTGTCGCGCGAGGCTCTGAGTGTGGACGCTTCCCCTTCGGATGAAGCGGGGTCCTTCAATTCCAGGTTTGCGGGAAGTACGTACTTGCCCTCCGCCATCACGACCGCGCGCTTGATCCTGTTTTCCAATTCCCGGACATTCCCGGGCCAAGGATGCGCCATCAAGGCTTCCACCGCTTGAGGTGTAAACCCCTTCAACGATTTTTTTTCATCTTGAGAAAACTTCGTCAAGAAGGTCCGCGCCAACAGTGTGATATCGGAACCCCGTTCACTCAAAGCCGGCACCGCAATCGTCACGACACACAGTCTGTAATAGAGGTCTTCCCTAAACCGGCCTTCGACGATGGCCTTCTGAAGATCGACGTTCGTCGCGGCCAGAATCCGCGCATCGACGGCAATCGTCTCTTTTGCGCCCAATCGTTGTATCGTGTGATCTTGCAGGAACCGCAGCAGCTTCACTTGTAACGCCAGCGGGATATCCCCGATTTCGTCCAGGAAGAGCGTGCCGCGCTGCGCACTTTCGATGCGCCCCTTTCGTTGCTGCGTCGCTCCGGTAAAGGCCCCTTTCTCATACCCGAACAGTTCGCTCTCAAGGAGCGTCTCGGGAATCGCTCCACAGTTGATCGCGATAAAGGGCTCGCCCTTTCGTTCGCTCTGACGGTGGATCGCTCGCGCGACCAATTCCTTCCCCGTGCCGCTTTCGCCGGCAATCAACACCGGCACATCGGACGGCCCAACACGGCGAATCATGCGGAACACGTCCTGCATCGGCGCACTGTCTCCCACCAACCCTTCGAGATCATTGTGTCCGGCCCGTTCAAGCAGGGTGCGATTTTCCTGCTCCACGTTGGCAAGATAGGCCGCGCGCTGCAAGAGGATCTTCAGCACATCGAGCTGAACAGGTTTCTCGATAAAGTCGTACGCGCCACTTGCAATGGCCGCGAGGGCATTCGCGCGATCGCTATTGCCCGTGACGACGATCACCCTCGCCAGTGGATTCACTTCCAGTATGCCCTGCAGAATGGCCAATCCCTCTGAGGCCCCGTCTGGGTCAGGAGGCAATCCCAAATCGAGCAGAACTAATCGCGGCATCGAGTGCCGGGCATGGGCAAGCGCCGACGAGCGATCTGACGCCTCCAGCAACTCATAGTCCGAAGAGAAGGCCCATTTCATTTGGTCCCGAATCTCAGGATCGTCATCGACAAGAAGCAGAACGTGATGAGTAGTCATGTTCGCTCCGGTGATCGAACAGGCTGAAGGCTGAAGGCTGAAGGCTGAAGTGTTCGGAGCTTCAAACCTCGACCTTCGGCTTTCG
>JAYUSS010000126.1:0-3617 GCA_043755535.1 Candidatus Peregrinibacteria bacterium
CCGTATTTCAGCGCCGCTTGCCTGGCGATAGGCACGCCATAGAGCGCGAGCAAGAAAGCGAAAATGAAAGTCAGAATGAGTAGGAACATATGTTTCCAGAGCGGTATTCCGTCTATCCGAAACCTTAGCAGTCGATCGCCAATGTCCCAACAGCCCCATCACCCATTATTCATCAGGGTATCCGAAGAATGACCGAGATCCAACTAATTTCAGTCTTGCTTACCTGAGAAGCTGGCGCTCTTTACCCGAGAAAATCTTTACCCACCTCATCAAATAGAAGACCCCTTGCCAGTTGGAATAGATTCGATGGGCCTATTTTCATTGATGACCTCTCTGTAGCGGTCCGCCAAACGAGGTCCCCATATGGACAATGAATACTCCGATTCCACAGTCTTCCTGGCCGCCTGCCCTATCCTGGCTCTCAATTCAGCGTCTCGGCACAAACGAGTTAATGTTGCGTGCCATTCTTCCTGCGTCGAAGCGAGAAAGCCATTCTCTCCGTCTGAAATAATCTCTTGATTCACGCCGATAGGCGACGCCACAGCAGGAAGACCAAGCGCCATATACTGCAGAAGCTTCAACCCGCACTTACCACGAGTCCATTCCGTATCCGGAAGCGGCATCACGCCGATATGCCCCTCCTGGAGATCCGCCACCTCACCCTCAAGACTCCACAACCTGAAATCAAGGTTCACTCCTGGAAACACAGGCGGGCAAGAACTGATAATCCGAAACTGCACTCGCTCAGTTCGCTGTAATTCTCTAATGACGGGAATCAGCAATTCCAGATAAGGAAAGTTAGATGCCAACCCAACCCACACAATCCTCAGCACACCATCCCGAGCCTGGCTCGAACCAAGTTGAGCGGCAGGACGGAATCGATCGGTGTCAACCACGGTCGGAATGATTGACACCCTGGAGGCGAATCTCCCGACGTAATTCGCCAACACATGATTTCCAACTATGGCAGCCGAAGACACCCGCAGAAGTGCAGACATTTTCTGATGATGGAACCGCGTCAGATAGATTGCATCATCCAGCTCGACCACGAGCTTCCGATTCAACTTCACCAGCAGTTGCTCCACCGTTGCCGGACAATAAGGAAAGAGTTGCCCTTCAATGACGATCAAATCGACGCGCCCCATTGCGAGGAGATCCCCTGCCCGCTTAAAGAATCTCAAGAGGGCATAGACGGCTTTGGCAATGAATTGGGGCCATGCAGCGCGCCACGTGAGCAGCCAGAAGTAGGTGGGACCAAACAATGGCTTGACAACTACATCTATTTCACGAGAATGGAGATACGGCAGGTATTGAAAAATGCGATAGCGGCTACTCGGCCCGATATCTGATGCCTTCGAGAAGTAGAGAACCTTCATCGTCTATCGTCCGACTTATCAACGTACTCACGAGGCCAAGCAAGGAACACCGTCAAATAGAATGTCACTTCTCAGTGCGTGGAATAAAAACGGTATCTCCCATCCAACTCCTGTCACTCCCTGGACTACAAAACATCTGCAAAACCTTTTCTTGTCTTCTGGAACCACATAAAACCCAACCATGCGACTATCGCACTCACTACATAATACGCCACAAGCGCTCCCCAATTTGGCAGCTTCCCCCAGACCAGCACATCACGAACTTGCTCGACAATGAAAGTGAGCGGGTTCAGGTTCACAATAAAGCGATAACTTTCAGGCACAGCAGACACCGGGTAGAATACCGGGCTGAGAAACAGCAGGATCATAGAGACAACCCCGGTCGCATGGCCGACATCGCGGGAAAATACACCGAGAGAGGCAAGAAACCATGACAGGCCGAGGCACACCACTGCGAGAGGGAGCAATAACAACGGAAGGAATACTGCGGTCCAGTTCAGAAACCAATGATTGAGTGCGAAGAACACAAGCAGCACACTAATACTTACGGTCGTATGAAACAATGCGGAGCCAAGTGAAATGCACGGAAGGATTTCTAGCGGGAACACGACCTTCTTGACATAGCTCACATTGTGAATTATCAGGGCAGGCGCCCGGTTTAGGCACTCCGCAAACAGTGAGTGAACAATCATGCCGGCAAAAAGCAGGATGGCGAAATCAAATTTCGAACTTACCCCAGCACTCCAGCGTGTCTCGAACACGACAGAAAACATGAAGGTGTACACGACAAGCATGACCAGGGGATGTAGAAATGACCATAGCAATCCCATGAATGATCCGCGATATCGAGCAACTACCTCGCGTTTCGTCAACTGCCAAATTAGGGCCCTATACTGCCAGAAACCAGCCAAACCACACCCCTTGGCTATAACATGCTTGCCATCGAAGATTTACACATTGCCTAATGAATAAAATGGATCATATGCCTGCATCGTTGCGCGATAAGACGACAGCTCCTACGCACACTGCTTCCATACAACAACCTCTGTCTCCAAAATCCATTTCAACATTCGTGAGAGCCCATCATCAAAGGAAGTCTTAGATTGCCATCCAAGCGCAGTACATGCCATTGATGAATCCAATATATTGACGGGAACATCGAACTTCCTACCGGGAAGGAACGTATACGAGACTTTTCGGCCAAGTAATGACTCGATTGCCGTAATCACATCCTTAAGGCTTTTCCCTTCGCCACTCCCAATATTCAGCACTCGATGCCTACCGTTGTAGGACGCGACCTTCAAGAATGCATCAATCATGTCGCCAACGTACACATAGTCACGGATAACAGTGCCATCTCCCCAAATTTCTATCGTTTCGTTCCGCAAGGCCTTATGCAAAAACACGCTGACCGCTCCCTGGGAGCCTGTAGGTCGCTGTCGCTCTCCAAAGGGATTTGCCAAACGAAGGATTCGATAATCCAGCCCGTGCAACACATGATACAAATTCAAATACTTTTCGATAACAAGCTTACTAATGCCATAGGCACAGACCGGATCGGTGGCATGAGATTCCTTGATTGGGATCTCTTTCGGAATGCCATACACGGTTCCTCCTGAAGATGCGAATATGACTTTCCTGACATGTTCCCGGCAGGCTAATTCGAGCAGATGTAGAGTTCCTATCACGTTCGTTTCTACATCATAGGCAGGGTTGTCGTTCGATGATTGCGGCAAGGTGGTCCACGCAAGATGAAATACAACTTCGCAGCCAGAAAGTGCCTTCGACATATCGTCATGGTTAACAAAATCCCCTTCATGCCATTCCACGGAGTCGGAACCCTGCGTACCGTCAAACCGGTGCAAATTTGGCCGATCGAGAATTCTTACAGCATGCCCCTGAGCCAATAGCCCAAAAGCCAAGTGCGACCCCAAGAATCCTCCGCCTCCGACAATTAAACAGCGCATCGTACGTCACGCCTCTGTTCCAGGATTTCCTTATAGGTCTGCAAGAGTTCCGACACGTATTGGGAAATTGATTTCGGGTTCGTTTGCGTCGATAACTGTCGAACTCGCTCTCTGTTTCGAGCCAACTGCTTGATACATTCCGCCAACTCAGAAGAACTTCCTGGCTCAAACAAGAGACCGTTGTCATTGTGACGCACGACTTCTGCCATACCTCCAAGATTTGAGGCGATCACCGGACATCCCGCAGCCTGGGCAGAATATATAACGAGCGGGG
>JAYUSS010000127.1:0-3558 GCA_043755535.1 Candidatus Peregrinibacteria bacterium
ATTTTTCCTTTTAAAGCCCCCTTGCTCCCCTCGGGGGAAAGGGGGTTGGGGGTTAGGGGGAGGTTGTCTAGCAGCGGGGGAGGGGGAGGTTTTATGAAATATACGTGCAGCATCATAGTTCTATCGCTATCATCCATTCATGCAAATCATCCCCCACGGTGCGGCGCAAGAAGTAACCGGGTCTTGCCACGAACTCCGATTTCGTCCGGTTGCCGACGGCAGAGAATACCGTGTCCTTCTGGATTGCGGACTCTTCCAAGGGAAGCGCAAGGAGTCATCTGTCAAAAACATGGAGTTTACCTTCAATCCCGCAACAGACATTGATGCGGTTGTACTCAGCCATGCGCACATGGATCACGTCGGGCGCATTCCGGTGCTCTGGAAGCGGGGATACCGTGGGCCGGTTCATTGTACGTATGCGACGAAAGACCTTGCCGCAGCCATGCTTGCCGATGGCGGATATATTCAAGAAAAGGACGAAGAATTTTTTTGTAAACACTTAGCCCAGTCGATGATCGCATGCGATGGGCCGCTGTATACCCAGCAGCAGGCGATCGATTGTATGGAACTTTTCCAAGGCAAAAATTATATCGAATGGTTTAACGTTGTGCCCGGTATGCGCGTGCAATTTATAGAAGCGGGGCACGTTCTGGGGGCTGCGATGCTCGTTATCGAAATTACGGAAAACGGCAACAAGCGCATGATCGGCTTTAGCGCAGATCTTGGCCGAAGCACTCTCCCCATTATCCGTGACCCTGCGCAGATGCCGCCTGTTGAACTCCTGATCTGTGAATCCACATACGGCAATCGCCTGCACGGGGATATTCAGGTTGCTAAGGATCGCTTGAAAGAAGTCATTATTAAAACGGCCGAACGAGGCGGTAAAATCCTGATTCCCGCATTCTCGCTCGAACGCACACAGCAGATCGTCTACGACCTTCACTTGCTATGGGATGCCAAAGAGATTCCGGCGATTCCGATCGTAATCGATTCCCCGCTGGCGTCCAAAGTGACCGATATCTTTATGAAGCACCCGGAATGCTACGACACGCAGATGTTTGAGCAGTTCTTGGCGAGGGCCCATAACCCGTTCCAGTTCTCGCTGGTGCGCTACACGCAAGACGCCGAGGAGAGCAAAGCACTTAACGGAAAGCCCGGCCCTATGATTTTGATGGCGGGTTCGGGTATGTGCGAAGCGGGTCGTATCCGTCATCACCTTAAAAACGAGATCGAAGATGAGCGCAATACCGTGCTCTGCGTTGGGTTTATGGCCAAAGATACGCTTGGCGCCAAGATCATCGATCCGCTGATCACCGAGGTGAAGATTTTCGACCGCATGTATCGCAAGAAAGCAGAAGTATCCTATATTGATGCCTATTCCGGTCATGCCGATAGGGAAGGTCTTGATGCGTTCGTCGCGGGAACAGGAGGGCTGAAAAAAGTGATCCTCGTGCACGGCGAACTCGAACAAATGGAGCCTTTTGCGAGTCGCATCATGCAGAAGGGGATCGAGGTTGCTATCCCTGCTCGGGAAGAGGTTATCGAGTGGTAGGACATGTTCTCTATTTTCGCCATGCAGCGCCTTTCCTTTATGCATCGGCTGCGTGTAGTGACAGCGCTTGGCTGGTCCGATTTCACGCTCAAGTATCGCGGATCTGTGCTCGGGTATCTCTGGTCGTTCCTCGTGCCGCTCGTTAAATTCCTCGTCATCCTCCACATCTTCCGGCCGTTCGCGTCGCAGATCCCGTTCTATCCGCTGTATCTTTTCCTCGGCATCATCCTCTGGGAACATTTCGCCATGACGACCTCGGCATGTATTTCTCTGCCGCACGATAAAGAGGCTGTCATCAAGAAGATGCCTTTGCCGCGCATCCTGCTCGTGTTCAGCGTCGGGTGGATGCACTGCATCATCCTTGCGACGTACGTCATCATGTTCCTGCTCTTCAGCGTCGCGATGGGAGCGGATCTGCGCGCCGTTGCACTCCTCTACCTGCCGATCCTCTTTCTGCAGACGACGCTTCTGGCTCTCGGTATCGGGATGATGCTGGGATCCTACAGTCTGAAATTCCGCGATATCCCGCATTTGTGGGGAGTGCTGCTGCAAATTTTCTTCTGGTTGACGCCTGTCATGTATGCCTATCAGCCGCATGCGCCGGTGCTGGCCGATGCGCAGACACTTGTGAGCGGCGGCATTCCGCTGACGCTTTGGAGTTGGTTCGATGTCTTCATCCGTTTCCAGCCGCTCTCGCTTTTGATGCATGACGCGCGGAGAGTGCTGCTCTACCCGGGTACGCTTGGCATACCGTCTGCGTTGCATATAGGCATACTCACACTTATTCTTGCAGTTATTTTTTCAGCGGGCGTCCTGGTATTTTTGCGCCGCAGCCCTCATTTTCTCGAAGAGTACTAGCCATATGTCCGATTCGATCCTGTCCTGCACCGGCATTTGTAAAACATTCACCAGACGGGTTATTCCGTCCTCGCTCCTGCAGGATCATCTTCTCCGATGGCGCGCGCGTAGGCAGCGGTGGTCGTGGTCCGCTTTGCGTGACGTTTCGCTTACCGTCGGAAAAGGGGAATGGGTCGGGCTGTATGGCGCCAATGGAAGCGGAAAAACGACATTACTGCGTATTCTTGCGGGGTTGATGCAACCCGACAGCGGGACCGTGGAATGCCGCGGCCGCATGTCCTGCTTCTTTGATATCGTAGCAGGATTCCACCCCGAACGGTCTGCCGCTGAAAATATCTATCTCCACGGGCTCCTCCATGGCCGGAGTTCCCGCGAGATCCGTTCGACGATCGACGCGGTGATTGCGTTCGCGGGAGTGGAATCCCATCGCAACCTGCCGATGAAATGTTACAGTTCCGGCATGCAGCTGCGCACCGCATTCGCCGCCTCCGCGATGATCGACGCGGATGTCTATCTGCTCGACGAAGTGCTCGCAGTGGGGGACGCGGCATTCCAGGAGAAATGCCGGCAGCATCTGTACGCCATGAAAGGCGCAGGGAAATCAGCGGTTCTCGTGAATCACGATCTGGATGATTTGAAGAGACATTGTGATCGTATTCTCTATATGGAGAACGGAATGCTCATGCAAGCGTGATTCTTTCTACTATTCGTCATCAGTCTTTCAGCCAAAACCAGCACTGATTTTTCAGCCGCTCCGTAAGTCGGTGAGCGTCCGCATGCGAAAGGACACCAAGATAGGACTGAAGCGAGGACTCAACCGAAGATTCGCTGCCGCTTCCTGCCTTGAAACTCTCTAGGCGTAGATGCAGCTTTCGGAACATCCTATGCTTCGTCCGTGTGCGCAGCGCGCGATAATGCGGCAGGATGACGTACCCGAGGAAATCGATCCCCTGACCGATTTTGCGAAGGATGATTTTTCGCGGGTGCAAGGAGAGCCGCAGATTCTCGCGCAGAAAATCGGCCATAGGAGGTAGGAGTTTTTCAAGATCAGATTTGTCTGCGGCGACCATGACAAAATCATCTGTGTATCGAACGTATTGCTTTACATGGAGTACCTGCTTCATAAATTGGTCGAACTCGTTCAGATA